>CAZGPW010000194.1:0-15738 GCA_964527535.1 uncultured Bacteroidales bacterium | reverse complement strand
GGCGATTTCTGCAGCGACGATGATACGGTTACCCTGACAGCAGCTAATACTGGGGGAACATGGACAGGTGATGACGTTGATCCGGATACAGGCGAATTTGATCCGGCAGATGCCGGACCAGGGACACACGAGATCATTTATACCATTGGTGGCAATTGTGGGGATGCAGATACCATTAACATTACAGTGCACCCCAGGGCAGATGCTACCATCATTGATCCTGTGGATTCATTGTTGGTTATAGATGACCCGGTAACATTGGAAGCACAAGACCAGGGAGGTGACTGGTCAGGGAATGGTATAGATGCTAATTCAGGCGAGTTTTCTCCTGAAGCTGCCGGTATTGGCGATCATCAGATTTTCTATACCATTGATCAGATTTGTGGCGATACTGACAGCACCATTATTGTGGTCAGTCCCGAACAAATCGAAGACTTGCTTATCCCCGATGTAGTAACTCCCAATGGTGATGGACGCAACGACACCTGGCGTATCCAGGGCATCAGGGCTTATGACGATATAGCAATTTATATTTTTACCCGTTGGGGTGAAAAAGTGTTTGAATTTACCGGCACAGGAGATGGATATCATGAAACACAAAACCAGTGGGATGGTACCCTGAATGGAAAAGAATTACCCCTGGGAACCTATGTATATATTCTTGAATTGAACAATGAAGTCTCTCATAAAGGAACCGTTACGCTTATTTATTAATAAAAATAAAACCTATGAAACGAACATGTTTAACCTTTGCTTTATTATTGTTTGTTGTCTGTCAATTATTAGGGGATAATGATACATGGCGGAAAAATTACAGTTTTTCCCTTATGGATTTTCCCGGCCGGATGATCCAGAGTTCTGACGGGAACTATGTCTTTTGTGGTTTTAATACCGCAGGCATTCAAATCACGGGGAACGTCACCAAAGTAGATACGCTTGGTAATCTCATTTGGTCCAAAAAAATTGGCGGGCTGAATATTGCTACAACCTTGAATGATATCATTGAGATTAGCCCGGCCAATGGCGGAGGGTACCTCGTAGCAGGAGAATCCAGCCCCGGAGCTATTATGGTCAGGCTTTACGAAGATGGTACATTAAACTGGGCAAAAAGATATGAATATCCTGATCATGTGGACCAGGCATCCAGTGAATGGTTTAATAAAGTCATTGAAACCTCCGACGGAAAATTCCTGGGGTGTGGAGGCGTAAAGCACTTTTGGGACAATGACTCTCCCACACGGAACGATTCTATCATGCCTTTTGTTATGGCTGTGGATGCATCTACAGGAAATCTACAGTGGGACAATGCTTTTGTTATTGATGTTCCCAACGATGATGAACATATCTTCAAAGACCTGACCGAAACAGCGGATGGCTACATCTTTGTTGGATATACATCAGAAGGTGAAGGAACATTGAATGATAACGGCGATTATCCCAGGGATGGGCTGATTATTAAAACCAACCTGGATGGTGAATTTGAATATGGCAGAATATATGGCGGGGCTGGTAGGTCAGAGGTGGTGGAATCCATTATAACCCTCTCTACTGGTGATGTGTTGATGGGTGGATACAGGGGTGATTATGGTACCCTGATGACAATAGATGGCACAGGGGCATCTCCATCTGTAGGGTTTGGACACAAATACATAGCAACAATGTACATGTTGTTAGAAGAACCACTCATGTTTTCTGAAGTCATGGAAATGTCCGATGGCAATTACGCAGCCATTGGATCCTATTTTAATACTTGGAATATGCCTTATAAACTGTACGCAACGGCTACAAAAATCAACAGTTCAAACGGGGATCTGACAGTCCGTAATACATTTCTTCCGGATATGGATTGGGATGATTTAGGCCTTGAAAATCCGTATGGCTTATTGCCCAAAGGTGGCATTACCGAAGACATGGCATTTTTTATGTTTATGCAGGGAATGGGTGAATCTGGATATAATTATCATCTGATCAAAACGGATGAATCAGGAAGCATGAACAATGAAGAATGCCCCGAAGGGGAATATGATGCCAATGAATCCAGTTATTCGCCAAGCCTTCAGTCTTTTTCACCGCCTTCATTTTACAGGCTGGTTGAAACGGAGGCGTTTATCACTCCAATAAATGAAGACCTTAACCCGGATGTTGATACTATATGTGAGTACATCGTTTGTGATCCTCCACCTGCCCCGGATGTTGTCGCATCTCCGGACGAGGTCTGTGAAGGGGACCCGGTTACCATAACAGCTTCTGGAAGCGGATCTAATGTAACGTATTATTATTACACCGAATCTACAGGTGGAACGGCATTTGACAGCGGCGAACAGATTACCGTTAATCCAACCACGACAACAACCTACTACGTGGATGCTATGCATGGAACCATCCCGGATTGTTACAGCGACAGAACGCCTGTAACAATTACTGTCAATCCCATTCCGGATTTGGACCCGGTAGAAGACGTGGTTTCATGTGGCAGCTACGAATTACCCCCATTGACAAACGGCGATTACTACGCTGAATCCGGTGGTGTTGGGACCGTTCCCGCCGGGACTATTGTATCCACGGATACAACATTATATGTATGGGCAGAATCCGGCACAACACCCAATTGTACCGCTGAGGATAGCTTTACAATTAGCATTGAAACAGCACCGGAGATCGATCCTTTAGATGACCAAGCCCAGTGTAGTGGTTTTCAGTTGCCGGATATTACAGGCACAAACCTGACAGGTACCGAAGCATATTATACCGGCACTGATGGCACGGGAGATGTATATAGTGCAGGCGATGTACTCAATTATGAAGATTTCGGCGCTTATCCGGTTACATTATATATCTTTGATGATAACGGCGGATGTTCGGATGAAGAGAGTTTTGAATTAACATTATACCCGGCTCCTGATGTCCAGGCAGAAAGCAACTCTCCCGCATGTCTTGAACAATCTATTGAGTTATCAGAATCCGGTGGCGAGGCTACTTCCTGGAATTGGTCTGGTCCGAACGGTTTTTCTTCAACTGAACAGAACCCTGTGATAGCCCCTGCTAGTTTTGTGCATTCGGGCACCTATTATGTTACCGCTACAGATGATAATGGGTGTACCAATACGGATAATGTTGAAGTAATTGTTGTTAAACCTCCCTCGGCTACTGCAAGTAGTAATTCCCCTGTATGTGAAGGAGGAGATATTGAGCTTTATGAAACTGCAGGAGAGGCCAATACCTGGTCATGGTCCGGTCCCAATGGCTTTTCTTCAACAGATCAGAATCCGGTTATTTCACCTGCAACACCCGATGCAGATAGTATATATACCGTTACAGTTACTGATGCAAATGGTTGCACAGCAACAGATAACGTTGATGTTGAAGTCAATGCGGCATCTGAAGCTTATGCACAAAGCAATTCCCCTGTGTGTGAAGGTGAAAACATCGAATTATCTGAAACCGGAGGAGGCGCAGAAACATGGACATGGTCCGGCCCCAATGGTTTTACATCCACTTCACCTGCCCCCACTATCGTATCTGCAAACACATCACACAGTGGAAACTATTCAGTAACCATTACCGATGCAAGCGGATGTACAAACACCGATGATCTTGACGTTACCGTTAACCTGACACCGCCTGAGCCTGAAGTTGACATTGATTGCAGCGGAGGTGCCGATAATGGCCTGGTTACCGTGACAGCACCTCTTGGTGCAGAATATGAATATTCTGTTGATGGCACTAACTTCCAGCCAGAGGTGGAATTTGGACCCTTATCTAACGGTTCTTATGCCGTAACGGTTATGAACATTAATTCGGGCTGTACTGCATCAAGTACAAGTTTCAACCTGGACTGCGGTTGCCCGGACCCTACAACATTGGATTTAAGCTCTGTTTCCGGCAGCACATGTGAAACAGAACCATATACAGTGAATAACAACACTTTTGGAGGTAGCGCTTCGGAAGTTAATCTTTCCCACGATGGAAATGGCAGTTTGAATGCAACCAACTTTTCAAGCTCTCCTTTTGGGTTCATTTACACCCCTGATCCTGCCGATGCAGGCAATAATGTAACAATAACAGTTACTACAGACAATCCCGAAGGCTCTCCTTGCGTTAGTGCTGAACAGGATTTTGTGCTCACTGTAAATGAAGCAGGCCTTGTCATCGCCAACAGCAACTCCCCAGTGTGTGAAGGCGAAGATATCAGTTTAACTGAAACCGGTGGTTATGCGGTTTCATGGGATTGGGAAGGCCCTGACAGTTTTACTTCTACAGATAACAACCCGGTAATTAGTGGCGCTACAACTGCTGCTGCAGGTTCTTATTCGGTTACCATTACTGATGGTAATGGCTGTACCAATGTGGATGAGGTTAATGTGATGGTAAGTGAAATTCCGGAAGTGTTGGCAGAAAGCAATTCCCCTGTATGCGAGGGTGAAAATATTGAATTGACAGAAACCGCCGGAGAAGGTGATGCCTGGAACTGGCAAGGCCCTGATGGCTTTACCTCCGGACAAAATAATCCGGTCCTCACTTCTGTTAACACAGCAGCAGCAGGAACCTATACGGTCACCGTAACAAATGCATACGGATGCTTAAATACAGGCAGTGCGGATGTGACTGTTGATCCTGCTCCTGATGTACCAGAAGTGGATATGGATTGTACCGGTGGCGAAAATACCGGGACAATTACCGTTACTTCACCGCTCGGCGCAGAATACGAATATTCCATTGATGGAAGTTATCAGACAGAAACCGCATTCGGGCCTCTAAGTAATGGTGCATATACAGTAACGGTAATGAATACAACAACAGGTTGTACTGTAGCCGGAGATGTGATTAATCTTGACTGTGGCTGTACCGATCCAACAACCTTGACACTGAGTTCATCCACAGGGAATACATGTGAAACTAATCCATACAGCGTTAACGGCAACACATTTGGTGGCAGTGCCACTGAAGTTGACCTTACCCATGATGGCAACGGAACCCTGAATGCCACCAATTTTACATCCTCCCCATTTGATTTTACGTACACACCCGATCCAGGCGATATAGGCAATACCGTAAACATTGCCGTAACAACAAACAACCCGCTTGGTCCTCCTTGTGCAAATGCAGAAGAAACCTTTGTTTTGACAGTCAATCCGGCCCCTGTCGTTAACGCCGGCAGTAATTCCCCCGTTTGTGAAGGGAATAACATCATGCTGTCTGAAACAGGTGGTGAAGCTGTGAATTGGTTATGGTCAGGGCCCGATGGCTTTTCTTCCACACAGCATAATCCGATGATCGGATCTGCAACTGATGATGCAAGCGGTACTTATGAAGTCTCGGTCACCGACATTAATGGATGTACAAACACAGATGCTGTGGATGTTTCTATCAATCAGGCACCTGCTGTGCTTGTCAATAACAACAGCCCTGTTTGTGAAGGGGAAGACATTACATTATCAGAAACAGCCGGAGAAGCTGAATCATGGACATGGTCAGGGCCTGCCGGTTTTTCATCCAGCTCGCCAACACCCACAATTGTGTCTGCATCTCCTGGAAACAGTGGTTTATACACAGTTACCGTGACAGATGATATAGGTTGTACAAGTTCAGCCAATGCTGATATAACCGTTAATCCAAACCCTGTAACACCTGTTGTAACTACGGACTGCAGTGGTGGAGAAGACAACGGAACCATTGAAGTAACATCACCCCTTGGTGCAGATTACGAATACACGATTGATGGAACGTATCAGGAAAGCCCTGATTTTGGCCCTCTGACAAATGGAGTGTATTATGTTACCGTCATAGACATTACATCAGGCTGTACATCATCAGGTAGCAGTATATTATTGGATTGCGGCTGTACAAACTCTACATCGTTGACCTTAAGTGAAACTTCTGGCACAACATGTGAAACAGACCCGTTTACCCTGAGTGGAAATACATTTGACGGAAGCGCATCAGAAGTTAATTTAAGCAGTGACGGAGATGGTAGTTTTAACTCAGATAACTTTACAAATTCCCCCTTTGCATTTACATATACCCCTGGCCCTGCTGATGCCGGTAATACCGTGATAATTACGGTTACTACGAACAATCCTGAAGGTTCGCCATGTGTGAGTTCAGAAGAATTATTTTTCCTGAACGTTAAAGCGGCTCCGGATGTCAATGCAGTAAGCAATTCCCCGGTATGTGTGGGTGATCAGATAAATTTATCGGAAATCGGTGGAGATGCTGTTTCCTGGGAATGGGATGGCCCCGAAGGATTTACTTCCATCCAGAATAACCCAAACATAAATTTTGCCACAACAGCATCCGGGGGAACATATTCAGTTTCGGTAACCGATGGCAACGGCTGTATGGGTATGGATAATGTTGAGGTACAAGTCTATGAAATTCCAGATCCCACTATAGATGACCCGGGCGATTTCTGTGCAAACGATTTACCAGTTGACCTGACAGCAGCTGCAGTTGGTGGATTTTGGAGCGGCAATGGCATTATCGATACCGTTAATGGAACCTTTGATCCATCTGTTGCCGGTGCCGGTGATCATGTTATTACTTACATAGCAGGAACATCGCCCTGTACAGATTACGATGAAATAACAATTACGGTACATCCGTTGCCCGATGCTACCATTGATAATCCGGGGGGATTTTGCTTTGAAGACCCGCCTGTTGATTTAACAGCAGCAACATCTGGAGGCACATGGAATGGCACTGGTATTACAGACACGGTTGCAGGTACATTTGATCCTGCCGTTGCAGATATTGGCACAAACACCATTACTTATGAAGTTTCAGATGGAACGTGTACAGGTACAGATGCCATTGACATCATGGTATATGAGTCGGCTGATGCTACCATTGACAGTATCCCTGATTATTACTGTGCTGACAACGTTAATGATACTTTAACTGCAGCGACATCAGGAGGATATTGGCTGGGTGAAGGCATTGATTCTACAGGCGTGTTTAATCCATATATCGCAGGAAGCGGTACCCATCAAATAATTTATACCATTCCCGGTACCTGCGGTGATGCTGATACAGTAGAAATAACTGTTTATTCACGTGCGAATGCCACAATCATTGATCCGGTGGATACCATGATGGTTACCGATCCGCCTCTTGAACTACATGCCAGCCAGGCTGGTGGTGAATGGTCAGGTACAGGAGTGAATAACTCAGGAGAATTTGACCCGGGAAATGCGGGTGTTGGAGATCACATTATCTCATATGCAATTTCACAAATATGCGGCCATGCAGACACAACTTTAATTGTTGTCATTCCTGATCTTGACCTCCTTATTCCGGATGTTATTACACCCAATGGCGACGAATTTAACGATACCTGGAAAATACAAGGTATCTCAGCATTTGAGCAAGTGGATATCTGGATTTTTACCAGATGGGGCGATAAGGTGTTTGAATTCAGCGGTTCAGGTAACAGTTATGCTGATCCGGACAACCAATGGGATGGTATCCATAACGGCAAAAAATTGCCGTTTGGTACTTATGTATATATTCTTGAGTTAAACAATGACGAAACATATAAAGGAACCATAACACTCATCAGATAAAAAAAATTATGAAAAAAAGATTGTTATTATTATGTATTATTAGTGGAATGGCGCTGAGCGCATTTTCGCAACAAATGCCACTGTACAGTCAGTATATGTTTAACCGCTTACTGATTAATCCTGCTGTGACAGGCAGTGATGACAACATTCCTATCAGGTTGACAGCCAGACAGCAGTGGGTTGATATAGAGAAAGCCCCTTCCACGCAAATGATCAGTGGACACTTGAGGTTAAATAATGAAACCATGGGTGTAGGAGGCATGATTTTTGCCGATCGTTTTGGCCCCGAATCACGCATCGGGCTTCAGGGCAACTATGCCTATATTCTTCCCGTTTTCCGTGAAGAGGCAAGTTTGGCTTTCGGCCTCTCGTTTCAGGTTTTTCAATACCAAATGGATTATACCAATTTCGTATATTTGGATGAAAACGATCCGGCACTTAATTACAGCAATGAAAACAGTTGGTTGCCTGAAACAGACTTTGGTTTGTACCTGTACAGCGAAGACTACTTTGCAGGCATTTCAGCCAATCAGATGATTGAACTTCCCATGAACATAGGGGGCAAAGAGGTTGAAATGAATACACTTGTCAGGCACTATCACCTCATGGGAGGTTATAAGTTTGAGATCAACCGCGAATTTGATATTGAACCATCCATTCTGGTTAAAGGCACAGAAAAAACACCAATTCAACTTGATGTCAATGTTAAAGGCATTTATCAGGATGATTACTGGCTTGGCTTTTCCTACAGAACAGACGGCGATATCATCGCAATGCTGGGGTTGAAGTTTAAAGATTTTGTTTTTGGCTTTGCTTATGACTATTCAACTTCCAGGTTGTCAAATTATCAAAGTGGTACATTTGAACTCATGCTCGGCTATGATATTCCCAAACGTAGTCCGGGCAGTCGAAGTTTATTATAGGATTTAAACAGTAACACAAATTAAAACATACGGATATTATGAAAACAACATTTCAAAAAACACAAAACGCATTTTTAACCAGTATTCTTTTAGTGCTGTTATTTGTTGGCGGATTAAATTATAATTTGTCCGCACAAAACGTCGGTATTAATACCAATACTCCGGATGAATCTGCCATGCTGGATGTGGTAGCTACGGATGCTGGAATGCTGATTCCACGTTTAACACAAGCTCAACGTGATGACATTACATCTCCGGCAACGGGTTTATTAATTTACCAGACGGATAACACGCCTGGCTTTTATTACAACCAGGGAACGCCTGCTGCACCGGATTGGGTAAGCATTACCGCCGGAGCCGGAGGTGGCGAATGGACAGATGTTGGCGATTATGTACATCCCAACGAGGATACATGTCCCCGTGTGTATGAAGAAAATGCAGATTATGGGTTCCGTTATATCGGGCCTGCCGCTAATGGAGGATTTTTTGCTAACAATGTACTCGATGCTGATTATACCGGTGTATTTGGTCAATGTGCCAATTCCGATTATTTCGGTTGGGGTGGGTACTTCAAAGGTGGATATACCGGCGTGCAGGGAATGGTAGAACCTACAGGATCTGAATCTTACAATGGGGTGTTTGGTTATGCGTCCGGAGGTACGGGTAGCAACTTTGGCGTTTACGCCACCGCCGACAGTGGCGCCAATAACTATGGCGTATTCGGTCGTGTTGAAGATACCGTGGGTTTTGGCGTGTATGCACTCAATACAGATACCTCAGGTACCGGCCTAATAGCACGAGGCAACAATACTTCAGGGGCATACCTTACGGGAGGCTCCGGCATTGCAGCAAATGGAACCACCGTTGGCATTTATGGTACTGCATCGAATTCCGGAGGTAGTGGAATTTTCGGCAGGGTTGATCTCGCTGATGGGTATGGAGTAGAGGCTCGAAATGCGAATGCCCAGGGAACAGGTTTGCTTGTTTCCGGAAACAACTCAACCGCTACATACCTTCCCGATGGTACCGGAGCTGCTATTTCCGGTACTGATGGCGTCCTTGGCTTTAGTAGCGATGCAACCGGAACAGGAATTATTGGCATTGGTAACAACTTATCCTCCATTGCTTCATTGACCAATGGATCTGGTGTTGCCGGATCAAGTAGCAATATTGGCGTATATGGAAAAGGTGATCCTACTTCAGAATCTGTTGGCGTGTATGGAACCAGTGAAGCTGGTGACGGCAGCGGTGTTTTTGGAATCAATACACAATTGGATAACGCTGCTGTTGGAGTGTATGGCCAGGTTGGAGATGGTTCCACCTCAACTTATGACCCCGCGGCGATAGTGGGTTGGTGTGATATTACTAATGACGATTACGGTGTTGGTGGCTATTTCAGTGCGGAATACAATGGCATATATGCGGAAAACAGAACAACAACACTCGGATATGCCGGATTTTTCAGCGGTGATATTTATGCAACAGGTACCGCTAATGCTTCAATTAAAAGCTTTGTGATTGACAACCCCGAAAACCCCGATGAAGAAGTACTGAGGCATACTTCCATCGAATCCAACGAAGCCATGGTCATTTACCGCGGCAAAGTGCAACTCAACGATGCAGGGGAAGCGAATGTGGAACTTCCCTCATATTTTAAAGCCCTGACAAAAGAAGACGAAGCAACAGTACAAATAACCTGCATTGGGCAGCCATTCAATATTGGTTATGAATGGAACGGTGATTTTACGTCATTTACAGCTTATGGCGATGCCAACCGTGAAGTATCCTGGATGGTGATGGCCGACAGGGATGATCCTTACATGAAAGAAAACAGGAAACCCGTAATTACCAAAAAGGATGATAGCCATGATAAAGGGTATCAACCCGGTTATTACATTCATCCTGAACTATACGGGCAACCCAAAGAAATGAGTTATTCTTACATTTGGTTTAATAAAGGAAGAAGTTATCCGCTCGGCTTGAAAGAAACAAAATCACGTAACCTGGAAAAAGTAAGTAAAGAAACACAGAGGTTAAAACAGGAAACGTCTGACGATACAAAAGCACCAAATATTAAAGAGCGGAAAAAATAGTTTTCATAATTTTTTAGTTGTTATAAAAGACCTGCAGGAATACGTGCAGGTCTTTTTATGTTCAGTGCTTAATACTTGTATAAGTCCCGAATTTTTCTGACATTCACAGCCTCAATATTATTAAAGATGAACATTCATTTTATTGCCATTGGTGGGGCTGTTATGCACAATCTGGCGATAGCCCTGAAAAAGAAAGGCCATTGTGTAAGTGGTTCAGACGATGATATATTTGAACCCTCAAGATCAAGGTTGGGAAAACACGGTATTCTTCCTGAGAAAACAGGCTGGCATCCTGATAAAATCACACAAAAAATCGATGCCATTATTCTGGGAATGCATGCACGGGAAAATAACCCCGAACTTTTACGCGCTGCACATCTTGGAATAAATATTTATTCTTTCCCTGAATTTTTGTACAAGCAGACAAAAAATAAGAAACGGCTGGTTGTGGCAGGAAGCCACGGAAAAACTACCATAACAAGCATGGTTATGCATGTGATGAAAACGCAAAAAATAAAGTTTGATTATATGGTAGGGGCTCAGATTGAAGGATTTGATACCATGGCAGGTTTGTCTGAGGATGCTGATATAGCAGTTTTTGAAGGGGATGAATATTTATCCTCACCATTAGACAGAAGACCAAAGTTTTTGTGGTACAAACCTCATACTGCTGTTATTACTGGTATTGCCTGGGATCATGCTAATGTTTTCCCCACTGAGAATATATATATCGACCAATTCAGAGATTTTATCAACAGCATGCAGGATGGAGGGAAGTTGTATGTCTATAACAATGACCGCATCCTCAACAAAATCGCTGATAGCAACCCTAACATTCAGGTCATTGGATACGATGCAGTACATTATGAAAACATTGATGGCAACATGATTGTAAAAACAAAATCAGGAGAATACCCATTGTCCGTGTTTGGTGAACACAACGCTCAAAACATTGAAGCAGCCAGGTTACTGTGCAAAGATGCCGGGATAGGTGACGATGATTATTTTGAGGCCTTGAAGGGTTTTAAAGGGGCAGCCAGACGCATGCAATTGCTTTCAGAAAATGAAAACACAAGCGTTTACCTGGATTTTGCTCATGCCCCGTCAAAAGTAAAAGCAACTACCAAAGCCATGAAAACCAGGTATCCCAAACGAAAACTTGTTGCCTGCCTCGAATTACACACCTTCAGTTCATTGAATCAACAATTTTTACCACAATATGCGGGAGCCTTGTCCGAAGCAGACCAGGCCTTTGTGTATTATAACCCAAAAGTTGTCAGCCAAAAAAATTTGCCGGAGCTGAATAAGCAATTTGTAAAACAAGCGTTTGATTCAGATGTCCTGGTGTTTACTGATGTTGACCAAATAATGAAAAAACTGCTGAATGTTGCTGACAAAAATTGCACTGTGCTTATCATGACATCTGGCAATATGGATGGTTGTGATATCAAGTCACTGGCAAATAAAATTACGGACACATCAAAACAATGACATGACATACCCAAAGAAAGCGTTTATCCTGATTTTTTTATTGGTTTTATTATCCCTGGTTGCCTGCAACATTCAGGCTCCAATTATTGGAAATCCCACAGATTACCAGGTAGAAAAATTGGATTTAAAGGAAATAAAAATCAAAATATGGTTACCAATAGAAAATCCAAATAACATCAAATTCAATGTCAAAAATGTTGATCTGGATATTTATGTTAACGGGTTGAAGCTTGGAAAAATAACAAGCATGGAAAAAGTACACATTCCTAAAAAATCTGATAAAACCTATGCCATTAAACTGGATGTGAAAATGAAAGACTTGGGTATGTCAGCGCTTACGGCATTAAAACAACTAAGAAGCAAACATGTTATGCTGGCTGTTGAAGGGGATGTTACCGTTTCTAAATTTATTATTGTTAAAAAAGTTGAAGTGGATGTTGAAGATAAAGTAGAAATTTGGTAGTTTGCAATTATTCCGGCAAATACATTTTTTACTGCTGAGACGCTAAGAAATGAAAAAAAATGACAAATGAGGACAGTCTAAAAAGTCAAAAAAAATGAAAAATGCCACAAAGTCGCTAAAACACCAGGAGCAACAAAAACAGAATTATAATAATATTTTAAGATTTGTGATTCTTTGTGTTTTCGTGTCTTAGTGGAAAGGCAATGACTTTTTAGACAGGGATCATAAATTAAATCCTTTATTATGACATCTTTCAGTCGTACTATCTTGATAGTCCGGTAATTTTTATAACTTTGCGTCTCTCCGTCTTTGCGGTGAATCTTTAGTTTTGTTGATACTGATTGGTTACGGTAGTTTAGCATGAGATTTGAATTTGTGATGATATGAAAAGATTGTTTTTAATATGTTGTTCGCTTGTGATCTTGATTTCTCAAAGTGTCACGGCACAACAAGCTCCTGAAAAAACCCCCGGCCCTTCAGAAAGTGGCATTGAACCTGAAGAACTCAGGTATTTTTCAAGCGATGTTTTTGAAGGAAAAGTTGTCATCAATCAAACCAGCGACCTGGAAAAACTCATTGGTTTGAGGTTGGCCATATTAAAAAAACAAAAAGGGTTCAAAGGATACCGGATACGTGTATTTGCTGATGTAGGACGTGGTGCAAGAAATCAGGCCAATCAATTCAGGATTGAATTTGAAGAAAAACATCCCGACTGTAATGCATACCTGGTGTATAACAACCCAAACTGGGAAATCCATGTGGGCGATTACCGTACCCGGTTTGAAGCAAAGCATTTCCAGAAAAAAATAAAAGAAGAGCATCCCAAAGCATTTATTGTCACATCTGTCATTGAATTTCCTGAATTGTAATTATGACACAGGCGGTGAATAGATTAGAAAAGATTGCTTACCAGATACGAAAAGATATACTTATATCATTACATGAGGCCGGATCAGGTCATCTGGGAGCATCCCTCGGGCTCAGTGATGTTTTTACGGTATTGTATTTTCATTACCTCCGCCACAATCCCAAAAATCCCGGATGGCCGGAAAGAGACCGGTTGGTAGTTTCCATCGGACACGTTGCTCCAGTTTTGTATGCCAGTCTGGCGCATGCAGGGTACTTCGACAGGCAGGAATTGATGAGCCTGAGGAAGCTCGGTTCCATGTTACAGGGACATCCGGCAACAGCCCACAATGTACCCGGCCTTGAAACAACAGCCGGTTCGCTGGGGCAAGGACTCTCAATTGCTGTGGGCATGGCTTTGTCCGATAAAATGGATAACAATGACAGACGTGTTGTCAGCATTCATGGCGATGGAGAATTGCAGGAAGGTAGCATTTGGGAAGCTGCCATGAGCGCAGGACACTACCAATTGGATAATTTAACCGCCATTGTGGACAGGAATAAAGTGCAGATTGACGGGAAAACCGAGAAAGTCATGCGCCTGGAACCGCTGAAAGAAAAATGGGAAAGTTTCAACTGGCATGTGCTGGAATGTAATGGTAACAATACTCCCGACATCATTAACACCCTTGAAAAAGCAAATGAAATCAGTAATAAACCTGTAGTTATACTGGCAAACACAAAAATGGGTGCCGGTGTAAAAAGCATAGAAAATGACCATACCTGGCACGGCAAACCCCCACAGAATCAAGAACAACTGAATCAATTTCTGAATGAACTTGAAGAAGCATTTACCGCACAAAACGGGTAATAATCCTCTCCTGGCTCTCAGTAATGACATCAAGGATGTACATGCCCCGGTGTGGAATCTGTAAATCCAGTTTTTGGTTATTAACAGCTTCAAAATCGCAGCGTGTAACAAGTTGCCCTGTCACATTATAGACCTGGATAGTTCCTGAACCGGGAATGTTTTGTTCAATCCCAATGGTAACATTCCCATCAGCACTCACTTTTGTTGAAACATCAATATTATTAGTGTTTTCAACGGCAATGTTGTTTCCGCTGCCAATAATAAATTCTGCCAACACAGGCAAATGGTCACTGGCATTGTACAATGCTTCTATGACATTTGCAGGAGCTGAGCTGTTTGTTCCGTAATTGACGGCATCGTTAAAGTGGTTCCCGTCCTGACCCAGCGTTTCATAGCTTTCCGGAAGGTACACCATGTCATTACCTCCGGTCATGATATCATCGGATACAAATATAAAATCAAAACGGTCATCCATGCCGCCATGTGACGGACAATCAGATTCATAATAATGCGTTGACTGAGTATGATAATCCCGGTAAGAATAATTATTATGCCATTCCCCTATCTGACTCACAGGATCGGTAAACTGCACATTGCCTGCAGCAGGATTCATGAGGTATTGGAATCCAGTTTCACCGGAAGTATAAAAGTTCATGTCTCCGGCAAAAATCCAGTTGGTTTTATCAGAATAGCCTGATAGAAAATCCATGAAATCAGAAATCATATCAGCCCTTATTCCTTCTTCTGTATCTCCCTCACCTGCTTTCAGATGGGTTACAGCCACATGAAATTGTACAGGTTCATTTGTGTTCAGCGTTTGCATTTTATAGATGTTGATGTCACGCAAGCCTGTGGATACCGATAATTGTGAAACCAATTCAAGCGACCTGCTGTCATAATACATCATGTTTATGAGATTGCTGCCATCGTTGTTTAGTATTGCTGCTACGTTATAGTAATTTCTGCCGTTTACATTAAGTGCATTCCCGGCAAGATGACCTACATCATACTCACTGGCACTCATTTCATTGACCATAAATATATCCGGCAGGGTATGGTCAATGATCTCAGAAATATAACCGGCTTTTGTATTTATATTGTTGTTTGATGATGTGCAAAAAGACGTATATTCTCCATAATAAAGCAAATTGTACTGCATCATTTTGATTGTATCCTGGGCCTGCAGTGAATAGAAAAGCATAGGAAACAACAGGGTGAACAATATTTTTTTTATCATAATTTTTTTATTCATTCTTTAAATCTAAATTTCTTCCTGATTGCTCTGATTTTTATGCTGTCTGTCTGCATCATGCCGAATCAAGAAATTCCAGCGCAAGATAAGCTTTTTTTGCAACCCGGCGATGAAAATTATGTTATTGATCTTTTTAAAGCGGATTTTACTTACACAACCTCCTGGCTATCAACCATAAGCTTCATATTTTTTAACAAATGTAGCAACTAATCCATAATTTTTATCAACAATTAAGTG
>CAZGPW010000193.1:0-8747 GCA_964527535.1 uncultured Bacteroidales bacterium | reverse complement strand
CACCATATTCATCGTTGACTGCGAATCGAAGTATGCTAATACGTCTTCTTCTTGTCGCCTTGAATATGGTGCACCTCAGACTTTTTCAGCAGACCCTATTTACGCCTGTTTTTTACGTGTGGATTTTTTCTTTTTTTCTTTTTGGGTGATTTATCTTTGATTTTGGCTGGTTTATCTTTGATTTTAGAATCGGGCTTAGATATTTCAACCTTTAGTGATGTTCCTTTATAATCAGAATTTTTAAAAGCAGCAAGAATTTTTTCTGTGTGGTTTTCATCCACTTCAAAAAATGAAAAATTGTTAAAGACATCAATTTTCCCGATGTCAAGATTACGATCTCTTGTCTGATCATTAATCAATCCAATAAGCTTACTTGCTTTTATGTTTTGTTTTTCACCTATATTAATAAAAAAACGTGCAAAGCCCTCTTCCTTTCTATTGAAATTTTTATAATTGGACGTTTTGGAATTGGAAGTGTTATAATCTGATTTTATTTTTTTGCTTTTGCCAGGCCTTTCTTTTGGATCCACATTCAGGTTGCCTGCTTTTTTGTAGTAATCCAGGTACCTTTCAAATTCTACATAAACAATCCGTTTGAGCAATTCATCCCTGTCAAGCCAGTTGAGTTTATTGCTTATGTCATTCCAGTAAGGGGCAATTTTTTCTTCATCGGGAACAGTATTCTCAATTCTGTTCATTGTATTATAGAGTCTTTTTTCGACAATCTCCTGTCCTGAAGGCACTTTCTTTTTCATAATTTTGTGTCCCAGGATTCTTTCCAGTGATCTGATTTTATTGCCTTCACGAGCATGAGTGATGATCATTGAAATACCTTTTTTTCCTGCCCTGCCTGTTCTTCCGCTCCGGTGTATGTAAATTTCAGGGTCATCCGGTAAATTGTAATTCAGTATATGGGTGAGATTTTCAACATCCAGCCCGCGGGCAGCCACGTCGGTTGCAACAAGCATTTGGATATTCCTGTTTCTAAAAGACATCATTACATGGTCTCTTTGAGCCTGGGATAGTTCTCCATGCAGGGCATCTGCAGGGTAATTATCTTCAATCAGTTTTCTGGCTACTTCCCGGGTTTCAGCCCTGGTTCTGCAAAACACAATGCCATATATGCCTGGATTTATATCAAGCAAGCGTTTTAAGGCAAGGTAACGATCGGATGCTTTTACAGTATATACTTCATGTTCAACATTGTCTGTCCCTTTGTTTTTTTCTCCATCAACAATCTCAACAGGATTTTTCATGTACTTTTTTGTTAACTGCTTTATCCCGGCTGGTAAGGTGGCAGAAAATAAAAGGCTGATTTTATCTGACGGGGTTTGTTTCAATATCAAATCCAGATCTTCCCTGAATCCCATGTTGAGCATCTCATCTGCTTCATCAAGAATAAGGGTTTTAACTTGTGATAGTTTTAGTTTTTTTCTTTTTATGAGGTCCAATGTTCTTCCGGGGGTACCAACAATAAGCTGCGGTTTTGATTTCAGCCCTGATATTTGGGCGTTTATATTAGCACCACCATACACGGCCAGGCACTTATAGCCACTGACATATTTACTGTAAGAGGCTATATCTTTCGTGATTTGAAGACAAAGTTCTCGTGTCGGGCAAAGTACAATTGTCTGTACCGATTCATTGTTTATATCAGTTTGTTGGATAACAGGTATGCCAAACCCTGCTGTTTTTCCGGTACCGGTTTGCGCCAGACCGATTAAATCGCCATTCCTTTTTAAAATATGCGGAATAACTTTCTCCTGGATTCCTGTGGGCTTTATAAAACCCATGTCATGTATGGCGCTGAGAATATCTTCTCTGACACCCATTTTTTTAAATAATTCCATTTGTGTAGCTTGTTACCTTTATAACACCTTATTAATTAATAATTAAAGGTGCTAATTATGCCGGCCGGGCAGCCTGCGGACTCTCCAAAAAGCATTTTTGACACCAAAAATCTGCGACAAAGGTAACATAATTTTCCCACTGTAATACGGCATAATTTTTTAACAATAATATTCATGCATTTTTTGACCTTTTTAACTGCACTCAGTGATCTGATTTCTAACGCTAATATACTTTTTCTCCCTGCACCCATGTTTCAAGTACCTGTGTATTGAGCACTTCTTGCGGGCCGGCTTTCATCAAATCAGTATCAAGGATCACAAAGTCTGCAAATTTGCCTTTTTCCAGGCTGCCACGTGTGTGTTCATCGAAACTGCCTTTGGCTGCCCAGATGGTCATTGATCGCAGTGCATCTTCGCGTGAAAGGGCATTTTCCATCTGAAAACCGCCTTCCGGTGTGCCATCGTGATGGGTGCGGAAAACAGCGGAGAAAAAAGTGTTGAGGGGATGAATTTCTTCTATCGGGAAGTCTGTGCCATTGATGAGCCAGCCGTTTTGTTTCAGTAAATCCCGATACACGTAGGCTGTTTTAATCCGTTCCTTTCCCAGCCGCACAATAGCCCAGTCCATATCCGAAGTGCAATGCGCGGTTTGTATGCTGGGGATGACACCCAGTTCACCAAAACGCGGCAGGTCTTCAGGGTGAACGGTTTGCGCGTGTTCGATCCGCCAGCGGTGATCCTTTTTACCTTTCACAAAAGGCGCATACACGTCAAGCATAAAGCGCAGAGCAGAGTCCCCAATGCAATGGGTGCATACCTGGTACCCGTTTTCGGCAGCTGCCTTACAATGTTTTTCATAATATTCCTTGTCCTCCAGAATGAATCCCGTATTCCCGGGATCATCGGCATAATCTTCCAGCAGGCAGGCCCCGCGGCTGCCGAGTGCCCCGTCACTGTATAATTTGACCGAACGTACCGTTAACCGGTCGGTGTGGTAGGGACCGCCTTTCACAAAACGCTCATAATTTTCCTGTGTCGGATACAGCATGGCATTGCATCGTATCTTTAATGAGCCGTTTTTGTAAAAACCATCCAGCCATTCTACCATATTTTTGTTAAGGCCGGCATCGGATACCATTGTAAGGCCGGTTTCAAAACAATTTTGTTCTGCAACCTTCAGGGCTGACAACATGTCTTTTTTCGGTACCGGGGGTATCAGGTTTATCACATCCTCCATGGCATTGTCGATCAGCAGTCCGGTCAGTTCGCCGTTTTTCTTTACATATTCACCGCCTGTACATTGCGATTCCGGTGTTATGGAAGCCATTTCAAGTGCTTTTGAATTTACCAGGGCGGCATGACCGTCAATCCGGACAAGGTACACAGGTCTCTCCGGCCAGTGTTTGTCCAGTTCCGTTTTGTCAGGGTATTGTAATCCGGGCCAGTCATTTTGATCCCATCCCCTGCCACAAAGCCATTTGTCATTTACAGTGTTGTCATGCTTTTTAAGAATGTCCAGCACCTCATTGAAATCTTTTGTATCACGCAAATCCGCATACCGGTAAAGGTTTTCGGCATAGCCGGTAAAATGCGCATGGGCATCAATGAAACCAGGATACACAAACTTTCTCTCCAGATCAACCTGTTCTTTGGCATCGTATTTTTTTTCGATGACATCTGAAGGCCCGGTTTCCACGATTTTTCCATCCTTAACGGCCATTGCTTCGGTACGGGAAAAATTTTCATCAACGGTATAAATTTGTCCGTTGCTAAGGATTACATCCACCTTGTTTTTTTGACATGCTGCCATACTGAATAAGATTATTGTAGAACAAACTATATAAGCATTTACTTTTACTTTCATAAACAATAACGTTGTAACTTGTTCAGCAAACTTACGCATTTTTAATGGATTGTTGATTTTTTTATAAGGATTTGGGCGCCTGTATCTGCCTGCGCCTGCAAGCTGCACCTCTGCCTGCCGGCATGAAATTGCCTTAGCCACGAGCTTCGCTTGTCGCTGTGGCTCAGGCTATCATGCTGTGGCAGCCAGAGGCACAGGCTTTCCGGCTACGTCAGGGCGCAAAGATCACAGCATCCCGATAATGCCAGGTGATGAAATGCTGTTGATTCATCCTTATGTAAGGGACAACCTCAGTCTCATAAGCACAATGGCTGCGTATTAGATTAATAGAAGTCCCCTTAAGAATTACTTCAATTTCTCAATTTTTAACACTTCCCTCCGGGATTGATTTTTCAATTCAACCAAATATATCCCGGTTGAAAAATTGCTCAGATCCAGGTTGCAGTCATTATAAACCACTTTCTCAGTCAATAGCATTCCAGTGATGCTGAAGAGTTTTACGGTTGTTTGTTCATGTATGCCTGTTATCATCACTGACCCTGAAGTCGGATTGGGATAAAGGGCAAATGTGTTTTCTTCATCTGCTGACTGAGGAATGCTTGTTACCGTTGGTTCCCATTTCCACATGCCGCCTGTAGAGGCATCGGTGTTAAACCAACCTGAATAACCTGTGTTTTCATCCAGAAAATCAACATACAAATGTTGCTGACTGTCAATGGTTGTCCAGGTTGTACCACCGTCTTCGCTGTATGAAGAACCTGAGTTGTCTTGAGCGGCACCGGTGGTAAATATGACATCTGTACCTTCAACCCATGCTAATCCCAGGGGAAATACAGTACCGGTGGTGGTTAATTGTGTCCAGTTGGCTCCGCTGTTGGTTGTCTTATACACATTCGAATTAACGTCAACAATTAAACCTGTATTTCCATCTTTAAATGAAATGTTCCCGCCTTCTGATTCTCCTCCAAAATCATTCAATGGAGAGTCATATACATCCCAGTTGTAACCTTTGTCCGTGGAATGATAGATGCGCCCGTTGTTGGTGGTAAACCATACGTTATCACCTGTCACTTCAATCTGGCTGGTGTATCCGTATTCTCCTGAAAGCGGGTCCGGGATGTTTGCGCCTGGTACTAAATTCCAGTTGGATCCGCCATCAGTGGTTGTGTATAATTCAAATTCCCCGTTTATGGGATCACCCTGGCAGAATCCATTGTTTTCATCCCAGAAATAAACAACATTTGAAAATGAGCTGCCATCGTTGTATGATGCTGAATTTTGCCTTGTCCAGCTTGAGCCTCCGTTAGTTGTTTTCCAGATGCCACCGGTTTGTCCTGCACCTGTAGGGAATGCAACTACCCAGGCTGTGTTTATATCAATGGCTGTGATCATGGCAATTCCCAGATCAGGATCACCAAGATCAATGGTTCCCGGCGTCCATGTATCTCCGCCATCGGAGGTTTTTGTAAATTCCTGAACGTTTTCTTCTCCACCGGTACCATCATAACCCAATGCCCATGCTGTATTGGCGTCAACGATGGAAATGTATGAAATGCCGCGTGAAGCAGTTGTAAAACCGGATGCCTGTTCTATCCAGCCACCAAGTGGTTCACTGGTAACGGTAATATAATCTGTTTTTGTTTCGGTATCTGAATTTGTTCCGTCAGAAATGGTCATTTCAACGGGGTAAACCCCTTCTGTATTGTAGGTGTGGGAAGGGTCTTCGTCAGAGGCTGTGCCCCCGTCACCAAAATCCCATGACCATGAAGTT
The DNA here is from genome assembly GCA_964527535.1 of uncultured Bacteroidales bacterium. Classification (GTDB taxonomy): domain Bacteria; phylum Bacteroidota; class Bacteroidia; order Bacteroidales; family ML635J-15; genus JAQIBY01. The sequence goes on along the minus strand of CAZGPW010000193.1, from coordinate 3,262 downwards.
GGTGTGCCGGTGGAATTGTCAGTGAAATTTACCGTTTCACCGACAGCAATGGATGTGTTGTCAGCAAAAAAATCAGCGGACAAACTCGTGCTACCGCCATCTGTGGAAATCTGTATATCGTCAATCCAAAACATGAATTTATCGGCGGATACTTCATGTATGGCCAGGTATATGCTTTGGTTATCGTAATCTGACAAATCGTAAGTATGTTCTGTCCATGTATCGGGTGCTTCAACAGGAGTTGCCCCTGAAATAACTGAAAAATCACCGGTGCTGTTGCCGGTTGTGGACACCAGTACTTCATAAGAATTGTTTCCCCATGTGCCTGGTTTGGGGCTTAATACCCAGATAGAAAGGGAAGAGCTTGTCCCCAGTTGCAGGTGTTCGGATATCAACCAGTCGTCGGCTTGTGAGCCGTCACCCGGGCAAACAGCCATGCCAACCCGGTCGCCTCCATGTGGAGAGGCAATGGTTGAAAAACCTGCATCAGCCGGATTAAAAGCCATGAATGCCAATGGGTCGGATTCTCCAGGGTAATCACAATCACTGCTCCCGTAAGTGTTTAGCTGATCACCGTCAACATCTGACCATGGGAAAAAGTTGGTGGAATAATCGGTGCAATTTTCAAAATCCATTGAAAAACCTGCATCTGTTGGTACTACTTTGATATAATCGGTTTTTGTTTGTGAGTCTGTATCGGTGGCATCACTTACTTCAAGTGTGACATCATACAGCCCTGCATTGTTATATGTGTGGGAGGGGTGTTGAGTGGTAGATGTGCCTCCATCGCCAAATGCCCAGTCCCAGGATACGGGATCTCCATAAGAGCCATCTGTGAAAGCAACGGAGTTTCCTGCGTAAAGTACTGTCGGGCTGCCGGAAAAAACAGAAGTTAACCCATAAGAAGGATGAACATGGAATACAGCTTGTTGATTGTAGGAGAAGTCACCAGCTCCACCACCTGTTCCTGTTCCTCCGGGAATTAAATCATCAATGGTATTGTAGCTGTTGTAATTACCACTCCATCCCCAGTTGAAATGAAATTCGTCATTTGCCTGATATCCGTCACAAACAAAGGCATGACCTGATGCACCTTCTGAATCGGTTCCACTGTAAAAAACAGGAAGGCCATTGTCCAAATCGGCATATAAAAGATCTTTCCATGCAGCGTCCGTATAATTTTCACGGTATCCGTACAGGGCGTCATCATCGTAATTGAAATAATTGACAAAGCCTTCTTTAACGTATCCGTAAACCAAAGCACCTGAGCCCCCCGGATTATAGCTCATTTCCACAGCTACGCCACAATGGTAACTTATTTCTGCTACCTCAGCATTGGGCCCTGTCAACGATCCGGGCATGCTTGCCCAATCGTATGTTGCTGCACCAAAATCAGCACTTTGCTGTCCATAATTTTGGTCTGTGTATGTATGTGAACCTGTCCCATGTTCAGGCCAGCTGTGGTAACGCATTATTTGTGCCATCGCTGTAGCGACACATCCAACGGGTACGTGTCCGCATTGACCGCTTGCATCTTCAGGGCAATCGGCATTGTAGTAGCAGCCCTGATCCCATGCAATGCCTTCGGTATCAAGTAAAGGACTTACATCCTGAATATCCTTTGAAGCCAGCAATTTGCCGGAATAATAATTATTCCACATTTCTTCAACCGATGCAGTGCCTTTCAATTGTTGTTGTTTTACTTCCATAATTTGTTCCTTGTAACTGTTCAGAAACCAGGCATAATTATCCGGAAGGTTTGGGTCGTTTTCAATAAAGCGGCCGTTGAATGAATAACTCAATACCGGCCTGACTTGGTCTTCAGCGGATATGATCATGTAACCGCCGGTTGAAAAGTTGAAAACGTAATACACAATCTGGTTGTTTTCCTCAAATTGTATGGTTTCAATTACCGTAGCAGGTGTACGGTGATGAGACAAATGATTGAAATAATTTATTGCAACTTGTTTTGCTTTAGACACAGGCACTTCACCTGCAAATACGGAATTCATCAGAAAAAGAACAATGAATCCGGTTAAAAGGTACATTTTACGCATAATAAAGATTTTAATTAAATAATAAATGTAGAAAATTTGACATATTAATTCTTTATAGACTGAGATTTATTTGTCCAAAAATAAAAAACATTTTCTGATATTTCAGATAAGATGTAATTTATCCTTTTATTGTTGCATTTACGATGCAAGTTTTTGAAAATTGTTATCAAAACAAATTACAGGTATCATACAGTATTTTCTCACAAGCTTTAGTAATGTGCTGTGGTGTTGATATACAGTACAGACTTCTTAAAAGGCCATGAGGGGTATCGGGATGTTTTGGGGGCGAGAAAAATACGCCACAAAAGCACACTTGTATTGAGCGAAGCCGAAAATAAAAACACTAAATCCCACCAAATTAATGAAAAGTAGAATCTGTAGATTTGTTTTAAGGTAGAGATAGCCAATTACTTAATTCTTGTGAGAAAATGATTTTAATAGGCTGCAGTAAGAAAAATATTTGTAATGTATTATTTTACATCGTTGTAAATTTCGAAATACGCTCTTGGATGCAGACAACTGGGGCATTTGTTGAGCGCTTTTTTCCCTGTATGTAAATATCCGCACTTTCTGCAATACCAGGTAACCGGTTCCTCACGCTCAAAAACACGGTCATTGTTAAGGTTGTCCAGCAGTTTTAAAAATCTTTTTTCATGTGTAATTTCAGCTTTGGCAATCATTTTGAATGTGGTAGAAACGTCTTTAAAGCCTTCTTTTTTGGCTGTTTCAGCGAACTCAGGATACAATTCAGACCATTCTTCGTTTTCACCCTCAGCCGCAGATTTTAAATTTTCAGCGGTTGTTCCGATTATTCCGGCCGGGTATGAAGCTGTGATTTCCAGCATCCCGCCTTCGAGAAACGAAAAGAAACGCTTAGCATGCTGACGTTCCTGTTCAGCTGTTTCCAAAAATATGCCTGCAATTTGTTCGTAACCTTCTTTTTGGGCTTTTTTTGCTGCAAGTGTATAACGATTTCTTGCCTGTGATTCACCTGCAAAAGCTTTTAGCAGGTTTTTTTCCGTTTGTGTTCCTTTGATACTCATGTGTTATAGTTTTTGTTATGACATCAAAGGTAAAAATTATCTGCGATGGGTAGATTCAACCAGCAAATGCAACTTTCTTATTTACAAATTTATAAAATATATTTTTAGGGTTCTCATAATTTAAGTTTTTTCTGGGTCTTCGGTTGATTCTATGTTGTATGT
>CAZGPW010000192.1:0-3590 GCA_964527535.1 uncultured Bacteroidales bacterium | reverse complement strand
CACCATATTCATCGTTGACTGCGAATCGAAGTATGCTAATACGTCTTCTTCTTGTCGCCTTGAATATGGTGCACCTCAGACTTTTTCAGCAGACCCTATGTAAGGGCAAAAAGAAATGGACTTTAGAATTAATAAACGCTATTGAATAATGAAAAATAATCTACACTTATGAAAGGCAAAGAAACAAACGAAAATATTTGCCTTTTTTCTTGTTTTTATGTTTGTTAACAGATATTTTTGCCGCTTCAAAATTGAAACTAAAACGAAATATAAATAAATTTAAAAAAAGGAGGAACTAAAGTATGTCAGAATTACCATTGTTATTTTGGTTGGTCCCGCTGAGTTCAATCTTGGCGTTAGGATTTGCATTTTACTTCTTTAAGAAAATGCTGAAACATGATGAAGGAACCGACATGATGAAGAAGATTGCTGCCCATGTGCGCAAAGGGGCCAATTCTTATTTAAAACAACAATACAAAGTTGTTTTCCTGGTGTTTCTCATCATTACTGTGATTTTTTCAATTTTAGCTTATGGCTTAGGCGTACAAAACGAATGGGTGCCATTTGCCTTTTTAACAGGTGGTAGTTTTTCAGCTTTAGCCGGTTATTTTGGCATGAAAACAGCCACGTTTGCTTCCGCCAGAACAACCCACGCCGCAAGAACTTCCCTTGACGGGGCTTTACGACTGGCTTTTCGCAGCGGTGCTGTTATGGGCCTCGTAGTTGTTGGCCTGGTTTTACTTGATGTATCACTTTGGTTCATCATTCTAAATTTAGCTACCCCCGAAGCTGAAGCCGGATTTAAACTTCTGACAATCACAGCTACCATGCTTACTTTCGGAATGGGGGCTTCCACACAGGCTTTGTTTGCTCGTGTTGGTGGTGGTATTTACACCAAAGCTGCCGACGTAGGTGCCGACCTTGTTGGTAAAATTGAAGCCGGCATCCCAGAGGATGACCCGCGTAACCCCGCTACCATTGCTGACAATGTCGGTGATAATGTTGGGGATGTTGCCGGAATGGGAGCCGACCTTTTTGAATCTTTCGCCGGATCTATTTTAGCTACAGCACTGCTTGGTGCTGCTGCTTTTGTCGGAGTACCGGATATGCAAATGAACGCTGTACTGGCTCCTATGCTAATCGCTTCTGTTGGTACAATCCTGTCTATTATTGGGATTTTTGCTGTCAGAACAAAAGAAGGGGCATCACAAAAAGACCTGCTCAAATCCCTCGGGCTTGGTGTCAACCTTAGTGCATTTCTGATCCTGATCATTTCCTGGTTTATTTTGTATGCCCTTAACTTCCATAATATTGAATCAGTGAACATTTGGGGTATATGGGGCTCCATTGCCGTGGGCCTTCTCGCCGGGATAGGCATCGGACAGTCAACGGAATATTTTACTGCATCCGCTTATAAACCGACAAGAAAAATCGCAAGTTCTGCACAAACAGGACATGCCACCGTTATTATCAGCGGTGTTGGAACAGGACTTATCTCAACAGCTATTCCTTTGGGAATCATTGTAGTTGCCATTATGCTTTCATTCCTGTTCTCCTCAAACTTCAGTTTTGCAGCTGAAAGCCTGAATTATGGACTGTATGGAATTGGTATTGCCGCAGTAGGCATGCTATCAACCCTTGGAATAACATTGGCAACAGACGCTTATGGACCAATTGCAGATAATGCCGGCGGAAACGCTGAAATGAGCGGACTTGACCCCAAAGTAAGAGAACGCACCGACGCACTTGACGCCCTCGGCAACACAACCGCAGCTACCGGAAAAGGGTTTGCCATCGGAAGTGCCGCTCTCACAGCCCTGGCATTGCTTGCTTCCTATATGGAAGAAGTAAAAATGATGTTTGTTAAGGTACTTGATACACCTGAAGCCATCATCAGCGGAAAATTTGGTGATGTGGAGGCTCAATACGCTACTTTTATTGATTACATCTATCACTTTGAAATCCATCTGATGAACCCTATAGTCCTTGTGGGTATCTTTATTGGGGTTATGGGTGTTTTCCTTTTCAGCGGGATGACAATGAATTCTGTCGGAAGAGCAGCGCAGAAAATGGTGGATGAAGTACGTCGCCAGTTTAAAGAAATTCCCGGCATCAAAGAAGGAAAAACTGAACCTGATTATGAACGTTGTGTTGCCATTTCAACAAAAGCCGCTCAACGTGAAATGATGATACCCTCACTTACGGCCATTTTGATCCCCGTATTCGTAGGGTTGATTTTTGGTGTTGGGGGTGTTGTCGGGCTTTTAATCGGTACTATAACATCAGGGTTTGCAATGGCTATCTTTATGGCAAATGCTGGTGGCGCATGGGACAACGCTAAAAAATACATCGAAGAAGGCAATTACGGAGGAAAACATTCTGAAAGCCATAATGCCGCTATTACCGGAGATACCGTTGGTGATCCTTTTAAAGACACATCCGGCCCCAGCCTCAATATCCTGATTAAATTGATGACCATGTCATCGGTCGTTACTGTTGGAATCGCTGTTGCTTACAGTATTCTGTAAGAAACAACCCGAAAATACAATACAAAAAAGCACTGTAATTTTTTACAGTGCTTTTTTGTTAAACATTATTGACTAATTTTGGTTGTAAAAGAAAAACATTGATCATGAAATATATTGTGTTTCTTATTTTAGGTTTGTTGTTAGCGGTCTCCCTTAACGGACAAAAAATTGATTCTGCAACCAATTTTGGCCTCATAAGCGAATTTGGTGATACCCTGTACCTGCAGGAAGACTTACTGGACCAGGGAAAAACCGTTGTCCTGGCCTTTTGGAGGCCTTATTGCGCTCCCTGTTCCGATGCCGTGCCAACACTCAACAACATTTACAACGCATACGGGCAAAATACAGGCGATGTTTACCTTTGGGCAATTTGCAGTGAACTGTATCCTTACGACGCCATCAATCAATTTGAAGAAGACAATAATACAGATTATGAGGGCTGGGCAACAACCGAAGAAGATTCTGTCATTGACCTTTATGAAGTGTATTTAGTGCCCAAATATATTGTCATCTGCCCCAATGGCATGATGAGTGAATTTGAACTTGACAGCATCAGCGGAGCTGTGGACGACTGTTTGTTACTCAGCAACCAAACACCACAAGCTGATCACAACCCAAATCTTATAAGCAGTGCCGGCGCTATACATTTCAGGGCGTCAAGCAACAAACATTACGATGTAAAAATATACGGATTGTCAGGGCAGTTGTTGTTTCACGACCGCGTAAACAACACCACCACATTGGATTTTCATCCCAAACACGGCATATACCTGTATCACATTTCTGACAGACAAGGCAATAACCATACTGGCAGAATCTTTTACTGACATATTTAAGTTCTGAAATTGTAAGCAATCAGTTCTTGATACCACCGTTTATAACCTGTTATTCGGGAAACCTGATTTATCCGCCTCCACTTTCCGTCTCCGCTCCTCTTCGCCGGACAAGTTTACCGCCGGACAGGTTTTAGGCGCTTAAAAATCAAAACTTACCAACATGTTGTCGTTAATCATGCTGCAAGTTTGACACCCATTATTTGATTTATTTTTTTGATTTCATTCA
>CAZGPW010000191.1:0-9172 GCA_964527535.1 uncultured Bacteroidales bacterium | reverse complement strand
GTCTTCGCTGAGCTACGCCGGACAGGTTTTTGAACTTCATATGTGCTATATTTCCATAGACAAATTTAAGTTATCTTTTTTGAAGTTCCCCTGTTTTCCCAAGGGCGAGCACTCTCATATAACTCTTTCTCAATTCACAGTTATTTTTGAGGAATCTGATTTATTAATGTATTAAAACCTGTAGTAAACCCCCATACCGGCACTGAATCCTTTGAACCTGCTGCGGATATCCATTTCCTTATCAAACATGGTGGTCACATCATGCACATACGAGGGCTCAACATATATACTTAAATGATCGCCAAACTTATATATCAGGTCTGCACTGATTTCCCACCTTATGCCGGGGCGTTTGATGTAAGATTTATCAACTGAGCACAATTTGTTATCACCGTACAACACAAGGTTTGCATTAACGCCTGAAATATAATTAAACACCGGCCCTGTCTTAATGTTGGTGGCAAAGTTCACCCCTTCAATGTGTACGCCGGCAAGTACGGGGACTTCAAAATAACTGTAAGTATTGTGGTATTTATGGGTTGTGTTGTGATAAATGGTATCACTTTCGTATGGCCAGATAACCCGGCCTTCAATATTGTCTTCAATGAGGGTCAGTTGTTGTGAGTGTTCAAACACGTTGTTGATGCTGGAGAAATATATACCCGTCTGCATCATAAAATGGTTTCTTACCATGTTAAAACGCAACCCAAAACGATAGGAAAAATCACTATAGTGCTTATTCTGCTCATATACTTCTTTTACCTCATCGTTAAGAAATGCAATATCCTGGGTAAAAAGATTTACACCGCCATACCAACCCTGTTCAAAGAAATTGATGTCTTTCACAATGGGTTCCCCGGCAAAATCATAAGCGATGGTATCCGGCCTTACATCAACCTCACCCAGGTTTTCAACCGGCCAGGCATAGCCAACCGGAACGAGCAGCCTCCATCGCGAAGGAAGTTTTACGAGCGGTATGGGGTCTGCTTCTTTCTTTTGTTCATCATGAACTGCCATTGATGATGTAACATCTGCAGATTGCTCCTGCGTTGCAGAATTATCAGCAACATTCGACTGTTCCGGGAGATTGGTTTCATTTATAACTGTTCCTGTTTCCGCATCTGACACAATCTGATCATGGCCGGATGATGATTCCACATTGTTGTTTTCCAATCCTTCTGACGAGTTTTCTGATGGCGCTACAGCTGCCATTTGCTTTTCTGTTGATTCAGGCTCAGGCGCTTCCATATCCTTCCGCAATGCCATAAAATCTGCATTTTGCTTGGTTTCTTCCAGCTTTTCAGGAAGAAGCAGGTTTGTTTTTTCAACGTAAAATGATTCCTCTACAGAAAAAATGTTTTCGGAAGCAGCGGGCACAGATTCTGTATTTGTAAGGCTTACAATGGCTGTGCTTCCGCCAATCAGTGCCATGCCGGCATAATAAATATTGATGCGTGCCGGGTTAAACCGCAGGAATTGTTTCCACCATACTTTTGTGGCAATACGAGACCAAAGGCTGGCAGAAGGCTTTGTGCTGATGTTTCCAAGTTGATTTTTGGCAAGGTATTCCACCCGCATATTATCAAGCGAAGACTTCATGCCCGACCACGATGATTTGGGTGGTTTTACTGCATGATCCTCAAAAGCTGTTTTGAAGACATCTTCAATATGGTTATGCTTTCCTGCCATAAAATTACTCTTTCACTTTTGATTCTTTTTCAAGTTGCATCAACTTTGTTTTTAACATATTTCTTGCCCTCGAATACTGGGATTTTGATGTTCCAATATGTATTCCCAGCATGTCAGCAATCTCTCTGTGTTTATATCCTTCAACAGCATACAGGTTAAATATTAATCTAAAACCTTCAGGCAAACTGTTTATTGCATCTAACAGCTCTTCTTTTGTAAAATCAACATCGGAAAATTCAAAATCCTTCATGTTGATTTCTCTCACATCATCAAAATTGTCAAACTGCTGCTTTTTATGCTTCCGGATATACCCGATCGCAGCATTGATCAATATCCTTTTCATCCAGCCTTCAAAAGAACCTGTGCCTTTATACTGCCTTATGTTCTGGAATATACTGACGAAGGCTTCCTGCAACATATCTTCCGCTTCTGACGGATGTGAAGCATACCTCAGCGCCATACCGTATAATATTGGTGAATACATATCATAAAGCGCCTTTTGAGGCTTTCTTCTCATCTTTTTACAGCCTTCAATTATTTTTTCCAGGTTTTGCATTCAGGCTTACTTATCAGATAATACAACAAGCTAAATGGTTGCATGTTTGAACAAAAGAACAAATTTTATGTGTAACCTGCCAATGTTTTTTATAATTTAGCGATAAATATAACGTATAATTATGGATGTTTTTGAATGGGCAGATCTTGAAATGCAGGTGCTGGAATGCACCAAATGCAGGCTTTCGAAAACTCGAAACAAACCTGTATTTGGACAAGGACCTCCTGACGCCAAAATTTTCATCATAGGCGAAGGCCCCGGGGCAGACGAAGACAAAAAAGGCCTCCCTTTTGTTGGCAGATCAGGTCAATTGCTTGATAAAATACTCACTGCATGCAACTTTTCCCGGGAAAAACACGTATTTATCGGGAACATTGTAAAATGCAGACCACCTGAAAACCGGACGCCCAAACCGGACGAAAAAGAAGCCTGCCTGCCATACCTGATGAAACAAATTGACATGATCGATCCGCCCATTGTCATTTTGCTGGGAGGCACCGCATTAAAAGGCTTAATTGATCCGGATGCAAAGATCACGCAAATGAGGGGCAAGTGGATAGAATGGAACGAACGGATTGTTATGCCCACCTATCATCCTTCTGCTCTGCTTCGTACTCCTGCCCGCAAAAAAGAAGCATGGGAAGATTTTAAAAAGGTGTTTTTTAAATACAGGGAAATTGTGGATGCTTCCCATACTTCGCCACATATCCCTGCCTGACTTATATTTACATATTTTTCTAATGGAGGTTTTTACCTCCGGAATTAATGCTGTTTAATTCATTATGTTTTCACTATATTTGTTCGAAATAAAAGAAAACAAACATGCGGATAGGATTTGATGCAAAACGGGCATTCTACAACAACAGCGGACTGGGAAATTACAGCAGGGATACTATCTTATCACTTTATAAATATTATCCCGAACATGAATATTTTTTATACACGCCTAACAAACGAAATCCCATTTCTTTTCTTCCCGAAAGCAAAAACCTGCACGTGGTTAAACCCCGCGGGCTTAACAAGCTTTCACAGTCTTACTGGAGAAGCATTAACCTGGGAAAACAATTGCACAAAGATAAACTTGATATTTATCACGGCCTCAGCAATGAACTTCCGGCCAATATCATTCAGGCAGAAATAAAAAAGGTGGTCAGCATCCATGATCTCATTTTTCTACGCTACCCCGAACTATACAATTCCGTGGACAGGGATATTTACCAGCAAAAATTCTTTGAAGCCAGCCTGGCTGCTGACAAAATCATTGCTATGTCTCACCAGACAAAACAAGACCTGATTTCCTTTTTTCACACCAGGGAAGACGACATTGAGGTTATACACCAGGGTTGCAATCCTATTTTTTATGACAAGGTGCCAGAACAAAAAAGAGCCGAAACTATAAAAAAATACATGCTTCCCGATACCTACATCCTTAGCGTTGGCACACTGGAAAAACGCAAAAATACATTAAAAATACTTGAAGGAATGACTGCCAACAAGATTGAATACCCCCTTGTTTTTGTTGGTAAACCTACCCCCTATTATAAAGAACTTTATCATTACGTTCAATACCATGGCATGGAAAATATGGTGTATTTCCTGCATGACATTCCAACATCTGACCTGCCTTCTATATATCAGGCTGCACGCGTTTTTATTTACCCTTCAATTTTTGAAGGGTTTGGTATTCCCATACTTGAAGCAATGAATTCCGGTATTCCCGTCATTACAAATAAATTTGGTTGTTTTGTTGAAGCTGGCGGAGACGCTGCAATATACATCAATCCGAATTATCCCGAAGAAATCGGGAAAGCCGTCACGGACGTCCTCAACGATGAAAGTAAATCCCGTGAGATGGTTAAAAAAGGATTTAAACACGTTGAAAAATTCAGGCAAGATAAAATCACCGCTAAATTAATGGACCTTTATACATCATTATTGGATTAAAAAAGCACTCCATTAGTAACTTTTCAGGCGCATGTGGAACAATTGCTCCTTAACGTGATGTTGATATTCCGGGATAGTTAGTAATTTTCTTATTGGGATTATGTGGGCGTAACCCTTATTTTATAAGCGGGGCGAAAAAAAACTTTACGAAAGTTCCAAACTTTCGTAAAGCTCAAACGCCCGCTTAGAAAAAAGGGTCGGTCTTCGGCTATTAGCTGCTTTGCTTCGCCTTCAGCCTGTTATGCTGAGGTTAGGAGCTCCCCTTGTCGCTCTGCCACAGCAACAAGCTGTAAGGCTAATCTGCAGCAGGCTAACCGCCTCCGCCCTCACGCGGGAAGGGAGATGGTTGAGATAGAGAGATGGAGTGATGGCATGCTTTCGTGCTATCGTCCCATACTGATAGTCGGTGAATTTTTAGAATAGTGCAATAAATTTTATAACTTTGTAACCATGCCCGGCGAAAGACGGGGCTCCACCTTTGCGGTAAGTAGTTACTTTTATTGATATATATTTATTTTTTTACGTTCAAACTGATTCGTTACCAATATGAACAAGCAAGACATAAAAGATTGCCTGACAACACTGAATAAAGGTGGCATTATTCTGTATCCCACAGATACCATCTGGGGGCTTGGCTGCGATGCCACAAATCCGGACGCTGTTAATAAGCTGTACTCCATTAAAAAACGCGACAAACAAAAGCCCATGATCATATTACTGGATAACATCAACAGGGTGATGTCATACGTTGATAAGCCTCCCCAGGTAGCACTTGATGTCATGGAACTCAGCTCTGAACCCACAACAGTTGTTTTTGACAAAGCAAAAAACCTGCCCGAAAATCTGATTGGTCAGGATGGAAGCATCGCCATACGGATTATCAAAAAGAAATCTTTAACTGAACTTATCAAACGGTTTAAAAGGCCGCTTGTTTCTACTTCTGCTAATTTTGCAGAGGAGCCCACAGCTTTGAGTTTTAACGATATACCGGATAAACTTAAATCCTCGGCTGATTACGTATGTAAACCTTACAAAAATGATGCAACGCACAAAAGATCAGCCATCATCAGAATAAAACAGGACGGCGAAATTATTTTTTTAAGGAAATAGGCCATTCAAAATTTTTATTTGTAATTTTAGGCTATGAACATTCATTTTCTGAGATCGGTAACCCCCAGATGGGTCATTTTTGCCATTGACCTGTGTATATGCCTGTTTTCTATCGTCTTTGCGTATTACCTAAGGTTCAATTTTGAAATTCCACAAGCCAACGTTGAAGTACTCAGCATCATCATTCCCCTGGTATTATTTGTAAGGGCCATCAGTTTTGCCATCAGTAAAACCTACATTGGCCTGGTGCGATACACCAGCACAAAAGATGTACAGCGGCTGTTTGTTGTGTTGCTGCTTGGCAGTGCCTTTTTGATCTTGCTCAATATTGTGGCTTTCCAGATAATTGAAACATACATTGTTCCTACCTCGGTAGTAATTATTGATTTTTTTATCACCGTACTGGGGATGATATTCTTCAGGCTTGTGATTAAAAATATATTCTTTGAATTTCAAAATCCACGCAAAGAACGCAGTAATGTGGTTATTCTGGGAACCGATGAAACCAGCCTTACAACCAAACGAACCATTGAAAGGGATGTGGAGTCAAAAAACAATGTCATTGGTTTTATTGATTATGAAGAGGATGTCATAGGCAATAAAATTGAAGACATTAAAGTATATGGCATTGATGACCTCGAAAGCCTGATTACCCGCCAATCGGTTAAAACCTTAATCATTGCCAATAAAAACATCCCGGTTGAGTACAAACAACAGGTCATTGATGTCTGCCTTGACAAAGGTGTGAAACCGCTTACTATTCCCGATGTAACGCACTGGATCAATGGTGAGTTGACGTTTAAACAAATAAAAGAAATTAAAATTGAAGATCTGCTGGAAAGGAATCCCATCCATCTGGATAAAAAACGTATTCATAGTCAGCTGACAAACAAAACCGTCCTGATTACAGGTGCAGCCGGAAGCATCGGCAGTGGTATCATGCGACAAATCACGCGTTTTAACCCGAAAATGATTGTGTTGTTTGACCAGGCAGAAAGTCCCATGTATGACATAGAACTCGAAATGTGCGAGCAGCTTAATTTCACCAGGTACAAAACTATCATTGGCGATATTACCAACCAGGAGCAAATGGAACACATGTTTGATACCTACCACCCTGATTATGTTTATCACGCAGCCGCCTACAAACACGTACCCATGATGGAACACAACCCTTCAGAGGCCGTGAGAACCAATGTATTGGGAACACTTGTGGTTGCCGATGCCGCTGTAAAATATGACGCAAAGAAATTTGTCATGGTATCCACGGATAAAGCTGTAAACCCCACCAACGTTATGGGTGCCAGTAAACGTATTGCTGAAATTTATACCCAATCCCTTAATAATCAACACTCAAAAACACGCTTTATCACAACCCGGTTTGGCAACGTGCTGGGATCAAATGGTTCGGTAATCCCCAGGTTTCAAAAGCAAATTGAAAACGGCGGCCCCATTACCATTACCCATCCCGAAGTTACCCGGTATTTTATGACCATCCCGGAAGCCTGTCAGCTTGTGTTAGAAGCCGGTTCCATGGGAAAAGGCGGAGAAATTTTCATCTTTGATATGGGGAAAAGCGTGAAAATCATCAACCTGGCCAAACGCATGGTAAAATTGTCAGGCATGGAACTGGGCAAAGACATTCAAATGACTTTCATCGGCCTGCGGCCGGGTGAAAAACTCTATGAGGAACTGCTGGCCACAAAAGAAAATACCAGCCCGACATACCACGACCAGATTATGATCGCCAAGGTCAGAACATACGATTTTGAGTATATCTGTACTGAAATAAGTGCGCTCATTAAAATGCCTTTCAACGCTACGGATATGGATATCGTCAAGAAAATGAAATCCATTGTACCGGAATTTAAAAGCCAGAATTCCGTTTATGAATCACTGGATGTTAACGGGGAATAGGCACTTGCCGCACCTTGGGTAACTAACCATAAGATCCGGCTTTTTTGTCTGCTTCTGATTAACAGAATCTTGGTTATTTCCATTGATTTTTTTATTTTTACTCTGATTAGTTACATAAAATCAAAGAAGGCACATTTGGCACAGCATTAAATATAGATTATGATATTGCCCTATCCGAACATCTTTCTTTGGGATTCGCAGGATCAATTCATTCAGGGGCTTTGTCAGAATACACCATCAGCGATGGAACAACAACCGCCACCGTGGAATTGGATGCGCAACATAGGGAAAGCCAGTTCAGGTTTGATTTATCCGCAGGCTTGAGAATTCTTTTGTAAGTAGGCTCTGCAGAGTTGCTTAACTTATCAGCCCCTCCGGATACACAGTGGTAATGGTTTTATTTTGGATGTCAATTTCATGTATCATATCTCCATGACAAGGCAAAAGCACGTCTCCTGTTTCAAAACGTACTTCAAACAAAGGATTATTACTGTTGTCAAGATAATTGATGATTTCACCTGTCATGCCGGAGGTTTCATCTTTCAGCAAAAACCCCACAAACATGTCGGGATGATTGTATGGGATTTCAGCGTTCTCAAAAAAACCGGCTGGCATGTAACACTCCACATTAATAAATGATTTCGCCTGTTCTTTCGATGTGATGTTTTCAAAATACACTGCCGGGTTATTTCCCTCCCCCTGAATGTCTGATACAAAAAAAGGAACCAGGGTCCCGTGCAATTTCAGGAACACTGGTTCAGATACATTAATCAGATCAATTGTTGTTTCGCCTTTTAGGTTAAGCATCAGGGCGCCTTTGTACCCAAACACTTTTTTCACAAAACCAACCCGGACAAAATCATCAGCGTTAAACATGAGGCATAAGGTTAAAATAAGGGGTTAGGGTTTAGGTTTCAGAAGTTAGGTTTTAGTTTTTGCAAGACCTAAAACCTAACTTCTAAACCCTAGCACCTTTATTTATCTTCTTTTTTATCCTCTTCTTTAGGGGATTTTTCTTCCGCTTTGGGTTCAGATTTTTCTTCTTTTTCCGCTTCTTTCTTTTCCTCAGGTTTTGATTCGGGTTTGCCTTCAGCTTTTGCTTCAGCTTTCTCCTCAGGTTTTTCTTCAGGCTTAGCTTCAGGTTTTTCTTCGGCTTTGGCCTCTGGTTTCACGTCTGCCTTTGCTTCAGAAGTTTCCATGGTTTCAGTTTCCT
Source organism: uncultured Bacteroidales bacterium (assembly GCA_964527535.1). GTDB lineage: Bacteria > Bacteroidota > Bacteroidia > Bacteroidales > ML635J-15 > JAQIBY01. The sequence goes on along the minus strand of CAZGPW010000191.1, from coordinate 743 downwards.
GCTTAGCTTCCGATTTTTCCTCCGCTTCTGCGTCAGCCTCGGCTTTTTGTTTTTCTTCCTCTTCTTTGCGTTTGGCTTCTTCTTTTTCCATCTGTTCCTTTATGGCAGCTTCTTTAGCTTCACGCACTTTCTTTTCTTCCTCAAACCGTTCTTTTTGGGTACTTTCTTTGGCTTCCCTGATTTTGTCATGTTCAGCCTTAATTTTCAGCTCTTTGTCTTTCATCCAGGCTTCAAACCGTTTTTCGGCTTCAGCTTCGTCAAAAGCACCTTTTCTGACTCCATCAAGCAGGTGTTTTTTCATCATAACGCCTTTTTCAGATAAAATGGAACGACAGGTATCCGAAGGGCTCGCCCCTTTTTGCACCCAATAAAGGGCCCTGTCAAAATCCAATTTAACTGTGGCAGGTTGATCTGTCGGATTGAATGTCCCAATCCGCTCGATGTTTTTACCATCCCGTGGCGCCCTGACATCTGCAACTACGATATGATAGAAAGGAATCCGCTTTCTACCATGCCTTGCTAATCTTATCTTTACCGGCATAAATTATTGTTTATTAATGAATACTAAATTTTTAGGGCTGCAAAGATACGTTTTAGATTTGAAAATAAAAAATAGATTAAAGATTTTTGTCACTATTCCATCATTACTGGAGTTTCCCCAAAAAAATCAAATAGGGAATAATTTAAGCTGAATACAGTTTGATGTTTTTCCTGTTTTCCCTTTAAATATTATCCCTCTTTTC
>CAZGPW010000190.1:0-5174 GCA_964527535.1 uncultured Bacteroidales bacterium | reverse complement strand
AGGCCCTATTTCCTGTGGGTCGATTATTCCATCGGTAATAGCAGCATCAATGTTGGGGCTTGTGGTAATGGTTCCTTCATCTTCAATCTCAAGCTGAACCGGCGAGTCAAACACACACAAATCGGTTATTGGCGTGATGGTTGGATCCAGATTATCAATAAAAGTAATGGTCACATAGTCAGTTCCTGTACAAGATGCATTCCCCATATATTCTTCTGTCCAGGAAAATTCATATTCACCTGGGATATTTACTTCTACCTGGGTATTGTGATTCGTGGCATCGGCAAAGTCTGCTGTTCCCGGGCCGCTGACCTGTTCCCAGTATGCATTGTTTCCGGATTCCGGCTCACTGCCATTCAAAAATGTTTCCATTCCACATTGCTCCTGGTCCTCTCCAGCATCAGGGTTTGGCTGCGGATTAACAACGATACTTTCAGAGGCCTCACCGGTACATCCATTATTGTCAGTAACCGCTACCTCATATGTACCACTATCAGAGGGGTCAGCATAAGGGATTTCAGGATTTTGCTGGGTGCTGTTATATCCACCGGGCCCTGACCATACAAAATCAAAACCGGCATCACCGCTTGCCGATAAACTTAAAGTTTCCCCTTCACAAATATCGGTATTAGAAGAGGCTGATATATCAAGTTGATGATCAACAACATCAACACAGGCAGAAGCTGTGGTGTTATTTGCATCGGTAACTGTCACGCAATAGGTTCCTCCACAAAGGCCTGTTGCGGTCTCCGTTAACTGAGACATCGAATCATCCCACTCATAAGAATAGGGAGGATTGCCACCGGTAACATTAGCGGTTGCTTCACCATTACAAGTAATCTCGGGAGCTGGGAAACACTCGTCATTGCATGTTCCGTAAGTTGGATTGGTAGGGTTATTATACGACCATGATCCCCCGTCTGGTATTCTACTCCAAGTCATATCTGTAGATGGAGCGTTTGATGAAACGTATTCTTTCCTATTGGCGGGAATGTCATTGTAATTAACTAATCCTCCCGAATATGAACAATTACCTATCGGCCCCGGATTACAAGGGGACCCATCAACGCACTGACTTGAATTCCATGAAATGGCATCTTGTGCTACTCCATTGTTATCATAGAAAGCAAACCACCCACCTGCATTCGGAAACCATAGCCGGTATCCATTTCCAAGGCATGGGGGATTTGTATTATCTACAACAATTTCAATTGTATTGCCATCATTTTCCACTAGTAATTCCGGCGGCACAGGATCCGCATTTACACCACGAACAATGGCAAACCCCATGGGAGGCACAACAGAGCCTTCTGGTAATATAAATCCCCCTGGTTCACATGATCCATCAGGAGCAGAATTTCCTAAAAAGTAACAGGAAATATCTACCCATTCACATTGATCCGGATTGTACAGTTCTATCCATTCTGCTTCCCTGTAATAGCCACCGGTGGTTCCAAAAATGGAGCCATCCCCTTCAGAGGGACTTGCCATTATTTCATTGATTAAAATACTGGGACCTTCATAGTCACAGCCAATGCCTTCACAATTTGTATTCTCCTGAGAACTCAAATCCAATGAAAGCTGGGAAAATGCGGTATAATTGAATAAAAACAGAGTTGAGATTAGACACACTGTAGTTCTATAAAAATTGAGAGCAGTTTTTGTTTTCATTTAAGAGGTTTTAATAGTTTAAATGCATCAATGTCGTATAATAGACAACAAAATGACGTAATCCGTTGCTTGTTAATAAGAATAAATAAAAATAATTGCTCCAATCGAAATTATGTTGTAGGATTTATTACCGGCTTTACCACTAAGGAATTTAATTCTACAGTTAATGCCCACAAATTTACAATCTTAAATAAAAATCATTTCCATAATATTTTTCTCTTTTATCAGGCTGATCTTCAGAAAACGGGCCGTAAATCTCACACACTTTATTGAGAAAGTGTTTTAAATATTTTTCCGGTAACCCCAAAGCTTTGATCCGGTATTTGGTATCTTCCTCGTACATCTGAAGGAAGTCTTTTGGATTAGCAAATGTTTCGGTGTATGCAGATGTAAACATGTGCAACAGATCTTCTTTTTCCTCTTCAATAATCCTGTTGGCTTCTTCAATTTTTTGTGTAAGCGTTTTTTTGCTGCTATTTGTCATGTGATGTATTCAATCTACTTGTTTTTGCGTTGATTTACCGATGGTTATTTTCTGTCGCTACTGCTACCGGAATTATCAAGCATTTTATTTCCATAGGAACGCAAATTATTTATTGGAAACCAAGTTAATGCTTTTTCAGAAAATAACAATAAAATGTGCATATTTGTGTTTTTATTGATACAAAGTAAAAAAAAATGCAGCGACTCTTTTGCCTGTTCATCATCATTATTGGTTGCATTGGTACAGTAACAGCTCAACACACCATAGAAATTAAAGGACGTGTTGTTGATGAGATGCATGAACCCATACCTTATGCCAATGTTATTGCTGGCGGGCAGGCAACCGGAACAAGCACAAATCAAGCCGGTAAATTTACCCTGAAAGTAACAGCAAAAGATTCGGTATGTCTTAAAATCAGCAGCCTGGGGTACAAAGAGGATACATATTGCCTTGCCATTGAATCGAAAAAAACACTCGAATTGCTCGCCGTACTAAAACTGGAAGTCAGTCAATTGCCTACGGCAACCATAGAAGACACCTATGACCGCAAATCAGGGCTTACAAGGCTGAACCCTAAAAACATCGAATCCCTGCCTGCTACAAGCGGATTTGAATCCATACTAAAAACCCTTCCGGGGGTATCATCAAGCAATGAAATGAGTTCGCAATACAATGTACGTGGTGGCAATTTTGATGAGAACCTGGTGTATGTCAACGATGTACAAATATACAGGCCTTTCCTTGTACGGAGTGGCCAGCAGGAAGGCCTGAGTTTCATAAATCCCGACCTGGTTTCATCGGTGGTATTTTCGGCGGGTGGTTTTGATGCCACTTACGGGGATAAATTATCCTCAGTGCTGGATATCAAGTACAAAAAACCCCGCGAAACGCAAGCCAGTTTATCTGCCAGCATGCTTGGTGCCTCAGTGCATGCCGAAGGCAGCAACAAAAACGGACTGTTGACATACCTGATGGGAGCACGGTACAAAACCAACCGGTATTTACTGGGCACATTGGATACTGAAGGCGAATATGATCCGGATTTTGCTGACATTCAAACCCTCATCAGCTATGATTTCAGCGACGAGTTTGAAATGTCATTTCTCGGCCATTTCAGCCAGAACACCTACCGTTTTGTGCCCGAAGACAAAGAAACCTCATTTGGCACCATCAATGAATCCTATAAACTCAAAATCTACTTTGACGGACAGGAAAAAAACAGCTTCACCACGGGAACCGGAGCCATAACGGGCAGATACCACAAACAGGATAAACTGGAAATGAAATTCATTGCCAGCGGTTTTTACACACGTGAAAAGGAGCGCTTTGATATCCTCGGTCAATATTTCCTCAACAACCTGGAAACCAACCTGGGGGAAGAAGATACAGGAGACAGTATATCGAATGCTGGTATAGGCAGTTTTTTAAACCATGCAAACAACAATTTAAACGCCGGGGTATTTAATTTCAAACACAAAGGAGAATTAGTGACAGACGGACATAAACTTTTCTGGGGAGGAAGCTACCAGTTTGAAGACATCAATTACATCCTGCATGAATGGCAAATGATTGATTCTGCCGGGTATTCTTTGCCTTACAGCGATGAAGAAGTTTTCCTCTTCCACGCCGATACATCCAATTTTGACATTTATTCTCACAGGACCAGTGTATATTTTATGGATAAATATGCATTTGACCTCGACAGTGCCGAATTCGATATTTCCGCCGGCGTCAGAGCCAATTACTGGTCTTTCAACAACCAATTTTTGTTGTCACCACGGATTGTATCGTCATTAAAACCACAGTGGGAAAAAGATTTTGTTTTCAGGTTATCGGGGGGGTTATACCATCAACCACCGTTTTTTAAAGAAATTATCAGACGCGACGGAAGCATCAATCACGATATTAAAGCCCAGTCTTCAGCACAAGTTGTTTTTGGAAGCGATTACGTTTTTAAAGCATGGGGAAGGCCTTTTAAACTTGTATCTGAAGTGTATTACAAGTATCTGTACAATCTCATCCCTTATGAAATTGACAACGTAAGAATACGTTATTACGGGGAAAACATGGCAGACGGATATACCACAGGCATTGATATCAAATTGAACGGGGAATTTGTCAAAGGCACAGAATCATGGTTTTCGTTGTCAATCATGCAAAGCAGGGAGGATATAGAAAATGATGCTTATCGTGAATATTACGATGCAGAGGGTAATTTGATACCAAATCCGGCACATCATGTTTATGATACATCCATCATGATTGAACCGGGCTATATTCCTCGTCCTACCGACCAACGCGTATCTGCAGCCATATATTTTCAGGATTACCTGCCCGGCAATCCTACCTGGAAAGCGCATTTAAACCTGGTGTATGGCACCGGTCTGCCTTTTGGCCCTCCAAATTCTGAACGCTATATGGCCACAGGTCGCATGCCTGATTACAGGCGTGTTGACCTTGGCATTTCCAAACAAATCATTACACCGCAAAGCGATTTTCCTGAAACAAGCGCTTTGCATTTCATCAAAGATTTCTGGATCAGCCTTGAAGTGTTTAACCTCCTTGACATTAACAATACTATATCCCACATTTGGGTATCAGATATTTACGGGAGACAATACGCTGTACCGAATTATTTAACGGGCAGAAGGGTAAATTTAAAAATCAATTTACGGTTTTAGTCCCGGTAATTTTGTTCGGATACCGGTGATACTTCCTTAAAAAACAAACCCTGAAAAAGCTGATGGCGAAATACAATAACAAGCGTCAACATAATCAAAAACTTCAAAAAGCAATAAAGCAGGGTTTGTCAATACAGTTGTAATACCAAGTTGCGTTCACTTCGGCAGGCTCAGTACATCGCAACTGTGTAATATTTAATATTCTTATTGATGATTACTGAAAATTTCAATCGATTGATTATCTGTATTATACCGATGATGTTCAATGTTAATACGAAACTGTCATCAATCCTTAATTACCGGGATTGATGACTTGTTGAGTTAATGCCGACCGACTA
>CAZGPW010000189.1:0-4501 GCA_964527535.1 uncultured Bacteroidales bacterium | reverse complement strand
TTGTGGGGGTGATTGTGTACCCCGGGTTCCGTTGAGAAAACAAGTTTTCTCACTGCACCCGGGGCTATTCTTGTTTGACCCTTTCAGGGTCATGGGTTTAGCCACCTGTCAGGTCTTCCATTAATACTTTATACAAAGCATTGTAAAAACTGCTTTTTTATAATGGGTGACCTGACAGGTGGTGCTATCGGTGGTACAGGTGGCTGAGGAGCCGAAGCCACCGGATACAAAGCCACCGGACTTCACTCCAGCACCATTTTATCGCTTGATAGCAAGTTGCCGGCGTGGTAGAGTTTGCAAATGTAGGTGCCACGGGGCCAGGCGGAGCTGGGGATGGTGGTTTTTCGCTGGTGTATATCTGTGGTATAAACATGTTGCCCCTGCATGTTGTTGACTTCTAATGTTAATTTGCTTGTGCTTGACAGCAGGGCTTCGTTTTCCAACTGCAGGGTGAAATTGCCCTCTGTGGGGTTGGGATACAAGGACATCACGGGTGCTTCCCCGTCATCCACACCCACAGAATGACGGATATACACGGTTTTGGCAGCGGTTTTTTCACAGCCCTCCTGGGTGACGGTGACCGACACCTCATAATCTCCCGGCTCGGTATAATAATGCACAGGCTCACGGATGGTGGACATGTAAAAATCTCCAAAATCCCACTGCCAACTGTCTGCATAGGCATTGTTGTTGTAAAAATGCACCTCTGCCTGGCCGCTTTCTAAGTAAAAGGTATCTTTGGGGATGCCATATTCTTCATAAGCATGCAACACTGGTTGTAAGTAATTACATCCTGTCTCGGGCATATGCCATTTGGCAATGGCAAGTGCTCGCAGAGAATCTTCTCCTATGCCAACCCGATAAAAATTGCCTCCAACAATCAGGGTATCCTGAAACACTTCTAAATCCCATACAAAGCCGTACCAAACTCCTCCCTGAAGATCATGCCATTGGTTACCGTCCCATCTTCCTATGCGGTTCAATTCCAAACCGTTGGTCGTTTCTGAAGGAACACCACCAACATAAAGATCCCCATGGTACATTTCAACAGTATTAACATCGCCATATACCCCGCTATCAAGCGGATGCCATTGAAAACCGTCATACATGGCAACATTAGACGAAAATATAGTATCATCAACATAATTGAAAGCACCTCCGATATACAGGAAATTGTTCATGGTATCAACTACCATATCATTAACCGTCCCTGATGACATACCTGGAAAATCTTCCCAAGTGGTTGGTCCGGTACGTTTTTTTATTCCATGATATCGGTTTCCAATTAGAAACTGTTCATTAAATATTTCAAATACCATTCCGGTGTTAGCATTTACGTCTCCGACATGTATCCATTCATCATCATAATAAGCCATAATTTTCTTTCCTGAAACTCCATCTATGGTAGTAAATCCACCACACACAAATAAAGTATCGTTGTGTATTTTAAAATTTCGAATGGCCCCGTTGGGTCCTTCTGATCCTGCTAAATTCCATGATTCTCCATCCCAGTATGAGAGGTACTTTAAATCATAGTTGTCGTTGGGATACCAACCATTATGACCTCCCACAAATAACTTATTTTCATATTTTACAATACAATACATATCATCATTTGTGTATGTTATATCAAGGTTGTACCATTGGTAGTTTTCCCATTTGGCTATACTACGCAACGCTAATTCACCTGCACCCCAAAAACCACCTGCAACATAAACAGAACTATCATTAATATAAATAGTATGAATACTTGGGCAATTAGTTGGACAATCACTTTGGTTATGCAAGGTATCCCCAAAATTGGTATGCCATGATTGTGCACTAGACAGGTTAAAAGAAAACACTAAACACACAGCAATAATATGGAATATATATTTATTCATAATCCTTTCCTTTTATTGTACCACAAACTTTTTGGTTAAGTAAGTTTTGCCGTTCACATTCAGTGAATAAACATACACACCGGGATACAGTTTTTTGGTATCTATATAAAGCTGGTTTTTACCGCAACATACATTATTTATGGACAGGGATTTACCTTGTAAATCATGAATTTCAATTGTGCCTGTTATCCCGTCGGGTAAACGGTATGGTATTGTTGTATAGCCTTCTGCCGGATCGGGATAATTATCTCCCAGCCAGGGTTCATCATCAGATTCATCTTTGGTAAAGTAATTGCCGTCTGCTACAGGCATATTTTTTGTCCCCATTTGTGCAGGGCACTCAGGCACTACCTCCCTGTAGAGGCGATACAGTATTGACTGCGCATTGGCTGTTGCAAGGCTGGCAGGGCATTTATAAGCAAGGTTTCTCACAAAATCTATATCTGCACTGTCTAATGCATACAGGTTTTTTTCCTGTTCATACAAGGATAACAACATCTGGTGTAAAATGACAAAATCTGCAATATCAGGATCATCTGTGGGTAATGCAGCAAGTTTTGATGCTGCCATGTCATAATCCCCATCAGCTATGTAAGTTGAAATGAGTGTTTTTTCTGCTGACAGGCTTTCTTCGTTTTCAAGCAAAAAGATGGCATCATCACGCCGGTTATGTACGGTATCATTTAACAGTATTAACAAATGATTTAACAACATTTGCCTTTCTATTGTAACCGATTGTATTTCAAGCTCAAGTTGGCCTGGAGTATTGACTGAAGGATTGTTGGCCTGCCATGCATACAATTGAATGGCTATTCCCTGGGGTATCTGATCCAATACCGTATAAAGCAAGCTTCTAAGGTGTTTGCGAACAGGCAGGTTATGCTCCATGACGTTTTTGAAATTCCCGTGAGCCAGCGGATAATCAGTCAACAAGGCATGAATGACAGTATCAGACAATGGGGAATTGGTAATAAGCTTATTTTTAAGTTTCCCCTGGGGCGCATTGCCATGAATATCTGAAAGCAATTCAAACGTTTTACCGTTATCCAGGTTTGAGTTGACAGTTTCAAGGATAAGCTGTAAACTGTCTTTTTGGTAACTCAGGCTGTCCAATAGATTATACGGGGGATTCATATAACCGGGATTTGTGGAATATGCAATTGGTAATGAAGGTATTTCTATTGGTGTGGGATAATAGATTGGAGAACAAGCAATATTATTCTCTTCCGGTTTTTCCACATTGTTTGAGGAAATATTAATGGGATCACTTCCATCAGCTTCATAAGGAATAACCTCAGGAGGGCCGGCATGCCGATAATACGTATATGAGTAATTTGACCATAAGGTTTTACAATCGGGTTCATCTTCAGGATAAAATTCATTTCCGGCAGGTTTTTTATAATTCCATAATGAAAATGGTGAAGAAGGCAAACCCTGGTCAGCCAAATCACCGTAGTTTTTATAGTTTACATCATATAATTCAATATGATTAGGATCATTTGTACATACATTGCATTTTAATTTCAGTTTTGAATTATCACCCCCGGTTGTGATGCTGCGCCAGGATAAATTAAACCTGTTGCCTTCCCAATAGCTGTCCGTTGTTTCTTCGGCACCGATAAATCCGCCGTCATCACCTGAATTGTTTATTTTAATGCCATGTTTGAATTTTCTAAAAATATTTTCAGTGATGCGAAAAGAGGATGTGCTATTTGTGAAAATGCCATATTGATTCAATTCCTGATCCATTTCAATATGTCCAAATGTATTATCATGTATATAATCATTTTTACCTGCGTTGATATAAATGGCAGCGGTAAACAATTTGAAATAATATGGTGGTGAAGGCGGCTCATGTCCGGGTATTCTATCAAAGAAACAACGTGAAATTTCATGGTTGAAATCCACCCCTGAATTGACATTGTTGATTTTGATCCCAAAATGAGCGTTGGTAAAATCACAATCATACACATCGTATTTGGAATCAAAGCTCAGGATGCCGTGTTGGAGGTTGTCAAAATCACAATTTGTGATGTTCATCCTGTAAATTCCTTCGATATGAATGCCTGCATCAGTTCTTCGGGATGAATTGGCATAGCCTGCCCAGGGGTTTTGTTCATTGGGATAAGAATTGGCAGATGTTGTGGAATAATGATAATCCCTTAATCCGTCTGAATTAAAACTACAGTTATAAAGAATATTACCACTCCATGTAAGCCCACTATAGATAATAGGGTCTCTTTCTAAAAATTTAATGCCAATGCCGTTATTGTAAAATACTGCATTTCCACCTCCAATACGGACAAGACCGCTGCCTGTTTCTTCGTCAAAGGGATTTGGATAGGACACAGGGTCACATATATAGTCCATGTTGCGTGCACCGGACAATATGCCTATGTGGGCATGTTCAATTTTCACATTGTCTTGATTGAGGATTTCTACAATACCCAGGGCGTCTTCAGAATATACATTATCGTTATCACCCCACACTTCAATGCCCTGCCACATCTGATGACAATCAGGACATATTTTACCAGCACACCAGGGGGCGACGCTTAATCCTGTTAACACAACATTATCCTCAATGACAAGCTTTCCGCCTGCTTTCACAATGAGCC
>CAZGPW010000188.1:0-35894 GCA_964527535.1 uncultured Bacteroidales bacterium | reverse complement strand
ACTCCTTTCATGAGGTCCAGGGTTAGAAAAGCAGTTTGTTTATCCATAATTTCTTTTTGTATGGGCTGAAATTCTGCAAGAACGTTGCCATTTTTGTCTTCTATTCGCGTTATGAACAGCGGACGGGTATATATGCCTTCATTGGCCCATGTGGAAAATGCCCCTGTCATTTCTTTCAGTGTAACTTCGGCAGCCCCTACGCAAATAGATGGATAAGGATCAATATGACTTGAAATGCCCATGGAATGAGCCAGGTCAACAACTGCTTCAGGTGAAAACTGTTTTAATACCCATGCAGAAATTTGATTTAGAGAATTGGCCAGACCATATTTCAGGCTCACCATTTCACCTTCGCGTTTCGAGGTGGAATATTTGGGTGTGTAAAATTCCGGTTCCTGCCCTGGTGGCATTTTAAAACTGACTTCTATGTTGGGAACTTTATAACACGGAGAATAATTGTTTTGCATGGCTAGGGTAAAAATAAATGGTTTGAAAGTAGAACCAACCTGGCGTCTGGCGCGGGATACCATGTCATATTTAAAATGTTTATAATTGATGCCACCACAATAAGCTTTTACATATCCGGTGTGTGGTTCCATACTCATAAAGCCTGCTCGTAAAAAGTGTTTATAATAGCGGATTGAATCCATTGGTGTCATTACTGTATCAATCTCTCCTTTCCAGCTAAAAACTTTCATTTCCACAGGGGTTTCAAAAGCTTTATCGATACTATCTTTACTGATTTCTGCTGTTTTCATTGTCCCATATCTTTCACAGCGCCGTTTAGAATTTTGCATGATCTGGTCAATTTCTATTTTTGATAGTTGATGTGAAAAAGGAGGATTAAGCTTGTTTTTTTGTTCTTTATTAAACTCTTTTTGGAGATATCCCCCGATGTGTTCTTCAATAGCCCCCTCGGCATATTCCTGCATGCGAAGATCGATGGTTGTATAAATACGTAACCCATCAGAATAAATGTCGTAATTGGTTCCGTCACTTTTTACATTTTTATTGCACCAGCCGTAACTGGGGTCAATTTCCCAGCTTATGCTGTCCTGCACATAAAGTCTGTTGTCCCTATATTCGTCAGGATGAGGTTTCGAGGTCGTCAGCCATTGTCTCAATAATTCACGGAAAAAAGTGGCATGTCCTGTATTATGATCAACTTTACTGTATTTAATGCCAAGTCCCAGCCGTTTTACTGAGTCTCGTTCATGTTCTTCAATATAATCATATTTTTCCATTTGATTCAGCACAACATTTCTGCGTTGTTTTGTGTTTTCAGGGAAACGCAATGGGTTGTATCTGGAGGGATTTTTAACCATACCAACCAACATGGCAGATTGCTGAAGGTTAAGTGAATCTGGTGTTGTGCTGAAATACACACGAGATGCTGATTCAATTCCCACGGCAAGGTTGAGAAAATCAAACTGATTCAGATACATGGCAATGATTTCTTCTTTGGTGTAGGCTTTTTCCAATTTAACTGCAATTACCCATTCTCTGAGTTTCCTGTTAACTAGTTCAAATACATTATCCAAATTTTCCCGGGGAAATAAGAGTTTTGAAAGTTGCTGGGAGATTGTACTTCCTCCACCTTTGTGATGGCCGGTGATAATACCTGATGAAACACGCGCAAGTGCATGGAAATCAATGCCCGAATGCTTGTAAAAGCGAATGTCTTCGGTGGCAATCAGTGCTTTTATAACATGCGGGGATATGCTGTCAAAAGAAGTGCGTGTTCTGTTTTCCCGAAAATATGTTCCCAACTGTTGTTGGTCAGAGGAAATTATTTGTGTGGCAAAATTTGTTTGTGGATTTTCCAGTTGCGTAAAACTTGGCATCATCCCTGCTTTGCCCTGAATAATCAGCACAAAATAAATAATCAATGCAGCTGATATCAACCCAAATGCACCCCAGAATATCCATAAAAATCGCTTATGGAAACGTTTAGAAAAATTATTTTTATTCTTCATCTTTATCTGTTTATCATAAAACACTAAAATAAGTAAAAATATTTTTATTTGAACATGGCAAACTATTTTATTTTATTTGTAAAAATTTTCAAGGGAATATAGAAAAGAAAATTATGGAAGATAATCTGGTAATTGTAGAGTCTCCCGCAAAAGCGAATACAATAAAACGTTTTTTGGGTGAGAATTTTGAGGTTAAATCAAGTTACGGTCACATCCGGGACCTTGAAAAAAAAGGGTTTGGAATAGACATTGAAAATGATTTTAAGCCACACTATGAGATTTCATCAGACAAGAAAAAGATCACAGCCGAACTGAAGAAATTGTCAAAAGAAGCCAAAAACATTTGGCTGGCTTCAGATGAAGATCGTGAGGGAGAGGCCATTGCATGGCATTTGTCTGAAGTGTTAAAATTGCCTGAAGCAAAAACAAAACGGATAGTTTTTCATGAGATCACCAAAACAGCCATTAACAATGCCATCAAAAACCCGCGTGGTATAGATTATAATCTTGTAAATGCGCAACAGGCCCGGCGGGTACTTGACCGGCTGGTGGGTTTTACCTTATCACCTTTGTTGTGGAAAAAAATAAAACCATCCCTCTCAGCAGGGCGGGTTCAGTCTGTTGGAGTAAGGCTTATTGTAGAAAAAGAGCGCGAATTTTCCAATTATAAACCGGATGCTGCATTCCGTATTCATGCAGAGTTCACCAACTCAAAAAAGCAACCGTTTAAAGCGGAATATTCTATAACGCCAAAAACAAAATCAGAAACCAAAAAGATTTTATCAGGTGCCGACCGGTCAGAATTTACAATAGCAGATATACAGGTTAAACCCGGAAAAAAGTCACCTGCTCCGCCTTTTATTACCTCAACCTTACAACAGGAAGCCAGTAGAAAACTTGGCTTTTCTGTATCACGAACCATGCAGGTGGCACAAAAATTATATGAATCCGGGAACATCACTTATATGCGTACCGATTCCGTTAATTTGTCTAATCTGGCTATCGGTGCAGCCAAAAAAGTGATAGAAAAGGAATTCGGAAAAGAATATGTCAAAACACGCAAGTATAAAAGTAAAACAAAAGGAGCCCAGGAAGCACACGAAGCCATCAGGCCAACTTATATGGATAAGCCTGTGGCTGGCAACACTGCTCAGGAGAAAAAGCTATATGACCTTATCCGCAAGCGAACATTAGCATCTCAAATGTCAAACGCCAGCATCGAAAAAACCCAGGTGAAAATTGACGGAAGTGCAGTGGAGTCCCATTTTGCAGCATATGGTGAAGTCATTGTTTTCCCGGGATTCCTTAAAGTATATAAGGTGTCAGGTGAAGATGAACAAGATGCAAAAAAGGGTGTTTTGCCTGTTCTAAACACGGGAGAGACATTATCGATGAATGAATTAGAAGCCGTTGAGCATTTTTCAAACATGCCGGCGCGTTATTCAGAAGCATCGCTTGTAAAGAAAATGGAGGACCTGGGCATTGGACGCCCGTCAACGTACGCCCCTACTATTTCTACCATTCAGCAAAGGGGATACGTTGAAAAAGGAAAGGGAGATCATAAAACAAGAGAGGTTGAGACCTTAAAACTTGATAACGGAAATATAATTGAAGAAAAGAAAACAGAACATTACGGGAATGATAAAGGAAAGTTGAAACCTACTTCCTTAGGGATGGTTGTGAATGATTTTCTAATGGATCATTTTAAGGAAATCTTGGATTACCAGTTTACGGCTAAAGTAGAAAAACAATTTGATGAAATTGCGGCCGGTAATATCCAATGGACAAAAATGATTCATGATTTTTACAAACCATTCATCAAACACTTCAAAGAAGTTGAGGAAAAAAAGACAAAACGCTGGGAACGGGAGCTCGGACAAGACCCGAAATCAGGTAAAACAATAAGAGCCAAAATAGGGAAATATGGCCCCTATGTACAGATTGGAAGTTCAGATGATAAAGAAAAACCACAATTTGCCAGCCTGAATAAGGGACAGAATATTGAAGATATTACACTTGATGAAGCGCTTGTGCTTTTTAAACTGCCACGTAACCTCGGAAAATATGAGGGGTCTGATATTATTATTGGTGTTGGAAGATATGGCCCATATATAAGGTATGAAAACAATTTCTACAGCTTAAAAAACAATGATGATCCATACACAATAAACAAAGAAAGGGCTGTGGAATTAGTTAAGGAAGGGAAGGAAAGGAACAAGAAAAAAGAAATAAAGGGTTTTACTGAGGATAAAAACATAAAAATTCTCAAAGGCAGATATGGTCCTTACATTTCTTATAAAAAGAAAAATTACAGAATTCCGAAAGATAAAAATCCGGAAAGCATGACTTATGACGAATGCATGCAAATTGTTAATAAAAAGCAAACTAAGCGCAAAAAATAAACCTTGTATGGGGAGGTAGAATTACAGTCTGCAATAAACCTTATGTGAAAATCGTTTTAAAATTGCTGTTATTGAGAGAAATTGTTTAATTTGTTTTTTGAAAATATTGCGTAGAATTTTGTTTTGAAATAAAAAAGTTGTATTTTTCGCAGATGTTAAAAATGGTTTTTGATGTGTAATAGTTATTAACAAAATAAAAACTTATTAACAAAAATTGTTAATAAAATTTGGTTTTTAATAATTGTTTTATTTACTTTACCATCCAAAGCCTTTAAATGAACAATATAACATTAAGATATGAGGCGTTTAATTTTAGGAATTATCTCAGTAATTGTTTTGTCGGGTGCCGTGCATGCTCAAAGCGATTCGCAGTTTAGTTTATTTAACTTTAACACAATGAGCTATAATCCGGCTTATGCTGGTAGTAATGAAGCCATATGTGTGACTTCAGTACACCGCCAGCAGTGGGTAGGTTTTGAAGAGGGGCGACCCCAAACTACTGTGTTTTCTGCTGATATGCCGATAACTGCAATAAGCAGTGGAGTTGGTTTAAATGTTTTACAAGAAAGCATTGGTTTTGAAAAAAACTTAGAAATTTTTGCGGATTATGCTTATCGGATGCCACTTGCTGTAGGAAACATTAGTTTTGGAGTTAACTTAGGCGTTATCAATAAATCAATTGATGGTGACTGGGTGTCTCCGGAATCGCTAAATGGACAGCAAGTATTTATTGACCCTGCTATACCTCATATGGACAGCAAGATGGCTTTTGATGCCGGTTTGGGTGTGTATTACAGGTTTGATAATTTGTATGCCGGAATATCAAGTCTTCATCTACTTGAGCCCAAATTTAAGTTTAATGCTGACGATGCTTTTCAACCGTATTTGAAACGACACTATTATCTTGTTGGAGGTTATATTTATCAATTGCCAAATCCAATGTTTGAACTTAAACCCTCATTTCTGTTACAAAGTGATATGGCTACAGTGCAGTTTAGCATTAATGGCCAGTTTATTTTCAATAAACGGTTTTGGGGTGGACTTACCTACAGGTATGATGATGCCGTTGTGCCTATGGTTGGTATTCATCTTATGAACGGAATTAGTGTAGGATACAGTTACGATGTTGTATTAAGTGATATGGCGTCTTTTCAAAGCGGTTCTCATGAGCTGGTCCTCAGGTATTGTTTCAATGCCGATTTCAGCAGGACACCAGGAAGGTATCGCAGTGTAAGACGTTTATAATAAAAATAATGATTTGTGTTGAAGCTTACTAATACCCATATATTATGAAAAAATTATTGTTCATAAGCCTGATTCTTACAATCATACTTGCCAGTTGTGGCAACTATGGTAGTGGAGATCTCGTAGGTGTTGACCGATCTATGTGGTACACACCCGATCCGTATGGAATGTTGTTTATCCCGCCAGGATCTTATAACATGGGGCCAAGTGATCAGGATGTACCAAATGCAATGACGGCTACATCCAAAACAGTTACTGTACAAGGTTTCTGGATGGATGAAACCGAAATTACAAACAGCGAATACCGCCAATTTGTGTATTGGGTGAGAGACTCAATGGCTATGACGGTGTTGGCTGAAAATCCACCAGAAAATTATGATGCTGAAGGAAGAGATTTTTTTAGGGCTATCGATGAAACTGGAAATAATGCTTTGGTATTAGAAGCCATTGGGTACGATTCGTACAACTTTGATGGGTATAGATTGCTTGATTGGAGCAACAGGGTTGATTATGGAGATCCTTTAATTAAAGCATCCCTGATCGAAAACAGTAACCTGTACCTGAAACCACCACCGGAATTGTACCATTTTATGCGCAGGATTGATCTTAACACCAATACATTATATTATGAGTATTATTGGGTTGACCTTAAACAGGCTGCAAAAAAACATAGTTTCCGGGAGGACGGTCGTCAAATTGAACAGAACGTACAACGGGCTTTCGACAGGGAAGAAGACCACGGACTTAGAATCGGCCGTCATTGGAATCCTGAAAAAGAAGAATATGAAGGAACAATAAAAGACAGAGAAGAATTGAAACGACAGAGGGAATGGGAAGATTTTGAAGATCGCGAGGTAAACGATCAGTTTGATTTTGTAATGCACGAAAGGATTCCTGTTTATCCGGATACTTTATGCTGGATGAGTGATTACACCTATTCTTATAATGAACCAATGACACAGATGTATTTCTGGCATCCCGCCTATGATTATTATCCGGTAGTTGGTGTAAGCTGGAGACAGGCTGTTGCCTTTTCTAAATGGCGGTCTATGTTAAAGAATGCATACCAAAGGGATACCAGGGATTATTATGTAAACCAGTACCGCCTGCCCACTGAGTCTGAATGGGAATATGCTGCTCGTGGCGGTCTTGATCTTTCTATGTATCCATGGGGAGGATTATACACCAGAAACTATAGCGGTTGTTTCATCGCTAACTTTAAACCCATGAGAGGTAACTATTATGATGATGGCGGCGTCCAAACACTGATGGTTGCAACCTACGACCCCAATCAGTATGGACTATATGATATGGCCGGTAATGTGGCTGAATGGACACGAAATGCCTATGATGAATCAGCATACAGGTTTACGCATGACCTGAATCCTGATTATGAATATTATGCTCATCCCGATGATCCCCCGGCGTTGAAACGTAAAGTTGTGCGCGGTGGAAGTTGGAAAGATGTGGCTTATTACATGCAAAACGGAACCAGAACCTATGAATATCAGGATTCGGCGAAATCTTACATTGGGTTCAGGAATATCCGTACGTATCTTGGGCGCCACCGTGATGACGGAAGTTCTTATTCACAAGTATATTAACTATGTAATAATAATTTAAACAGAGGATTAACAAAAAAAATTAGCAACTATGAACATTTCTGAATTTTTTAAAAGCAAACAGTACCAAAAGTTAATGTCCTACGTTTATGGATGGGGAGCAGCTGTAGTGCTGCTTGGTGCATTGTTTAAAATTGAACACTTCCCGGGAGCCAGTGTAATGCTTGTCGCCGGGTTGTCAACTGAAGCCCTTATTTTCTTTATGTCTGCATTTGAGCCGTTACATGAAGAATATGACTGGAGTATTGTGTATCCCGAGTTGGCGGGTATTGATGAAGCTGTTGATACAGATGACAGAAAATCTGCCGTTCAATCAAAGAAAACTGCCCTTGAGCGTTTTGATGCCATGATTGAAAGCGCTGAAATTTC
This sequence comes from uncultured Bacteroidales bacterium, assembly GCA_964527535.1. Taxonomy (GTDB): domain Bacteria; phylum Bacteroidota; class Bacteroidia; order Bacteroidales; family ML635J-15; genus JAQIBY01. Next base: position 28,280 of record CAZGPW010000188.1, on the reverse strand, counting down.
ACCCGAACTGTTTGAAAAACTGGGAGATGGATTACGTAAAATGAGCGGAACTGCTGAGAAATTGCAGGATGTTTCAGAAGCATCAACCGTGACCAATAATTACGTGGCAAACTTTCAAAAAGCTTCTGATAAAGTCAATGAATTTGCTGATACTTATGGCCAGTCTGCTCAAAAACTCAATCAATCTGCTGATAATCTTTCATCAACCTATAGTGAATCTGCAAGTGCTGTAGGTGAATCCGGAAGTAAACTGGCATCAACCTATGAAAAACTTACAGAAGCGATGAACCAGGAATATGAAAAAACAGCCGGTTCATCAAATACTTATGCTGATCAACTTCAAAATATGACCAAAAACCTGACAGCATTGAATGCTGCCTATGAATTGCAACTGAAAGGCACCAATGAACAATTGGAAAAAACAAAAGGCCTGTACAGTGGTATGAATGAAGTGATGGAAAGCCTTCAGGATTCTGTAGAGGATACCAAACGTTTTAAAGAAGAAGTATCCCGCCTAGGTTCCAACCTGTCAGCACTTAATACAGTATATGGTAATATGCTGTCCGCGATGACGGTAAATAAAGGTTAGGGTTTTTGTATAATGTTTTAAAGTTTTAAAAATTAGTAAATTTTAAATTATGGCAGCAGCAAATTGTCCAGAAACCCCGAGACAAAAGATGATAAAAATGATGTATTTGTTTTTAACTGCATTGTTGGCTCTTAACGTGTCGGGAGAAATATTAAATGCTTTTGTACATGTGAATGATAGTCTGGAAAAAACAACAGATAATTTCCATAACAAGACAAAAGGCCTTTATTCAAAACTCGAAGGCTTAAACGCGATGCAACCTGAAAAGTATGGAGAAACACATGAAAAAGCCATGGAGATTAAACAAAAAAGTAATAAGCTTGTTAAAAATATTCAACGCCTAAAATGGGAAATTGTAAGAAAAGCCGACGGCTCCGATGCAGACATCAATGACATTCAGAAAAAAGATAACCTTGATGCCGGAGCTGAGTTGATGATTGGTGAAGGAGGCCCGAAAAAAGGTGACAGCCTGCGTATGTGGGTTGAAGATTACAGGGAAATGTTATTGGATTTACCCGAGGTGTCTGATACGTCTTCAACCATATATCATAATTTATCTGCATCCCTGGCAACTGAAGACCAACTTGATGATCCTGAGGAGCCCAGAACATGGCAGGCTACATTGTTTAAAGGCATGCCTCTGGTAGGGTCTATTGCCTTGATGACCAAATTGCAGGCCGATATTCGTAATTCAGAAGCCGATGTGGTTGAAAGGCTGATTACAGGTGTAGATGAGTTGGATGTTACCATTACGGACATTGAAGCCGTTGTGAACGCTACGAAATCCTACGTGGTTCGTGGGGGGTGTTATGAGGCTGATGTGTTTATTGCAGCAAGGGATACATCCCTGAAACCAACAATATATTATAGTACCAGTTATCCATTCTACGATACCATAGATGCAGGAAAGGGAAAATACGAGATGCGTGGAGAGCTGGGCAAAGATTATGATACCTTGCCTGTTGTGGATGGAAAAGGTAAGTATATGATCGAAAATTGCCAAAATGTTGGTACAAAACAGTTTGGTGGCCTCATTGAATGGAAGTCAAAAGTAGGTGTAAAACTTTTACCCTTTATGACTGAATATATGGTAGGTCAGGCTGGTTTCGCTGTATCTGCTTCAGGGTTGAATGTTTTTTATCGTGGGATTGATAACCCTGTTGAAATTTCCGTCTCAGGGTATCCACAGGAACAAGTAAATGCATATTTGTCTGGAGGTGGAAGACTTATCCCGCGTGGTGATGATTACATTGTTAAAATCACAAGCCCAACTACCCGCAAGGTAAATGTCAGTGTCTCTGTAGATACTGAAGACGGCAAAAAAAACCTGGGAACAAAAGAATTCCGTGTCCTCAGCGTCCCAACGCCAATGGCTAAATTAAACGGAGCTTACAGTGAAGGACAAGTGCATAAAGATGATGTCATGGGAGGAATTCTGATGGCTTCGCTTGGTGAAAACTTTTTTCCCTTTGAGGTACGCTTTGATGTGGTTAGCTTTACTTTTGCTTATACAGTGAGAGGACAGAAAGCCACCATTCCTGTGCAGGGAAGGAAATTGAACAGTGAAGCTCAAAAAGCATTACGCGGATTGGGCAGGGGCACTCAAATTAACTTTGAGTCAATTAAAGTAAAAGGTCCCTCAGGCGTTGTGCAAACAGCACCGATAACTCTAGAACTCAGATAATTATGAAACGACAAAACATTTTATTGCTTACTGTACTACTGCTCTTTGCAGGTACGTTTGTTCCTGTCAAAGCACAGGTTGGCGATGTTCTTGACGGAGCATACATAAGAGAACATGTGCCTAAACGTGAACCTGTTCCTTTGCAACGCATCAGAGAATCCGATGCGATGTATTCAAAGCGGATACTCAGAGAGATTGATATGCGACAAAAGATCAATCATCCCTTGTATTTTCCATTGCAACCGGTTGATTACCCCGAAGGTAAGCAACCTGGCAGAAAACGGGTGAATTTTACATATCTGATTTATAACCTGGGAGCTATGAATCCTTCTGAGGCACAACGGAAACCAATGTTTGTATTTGATCCGCAGGATTTTACAAACTGGTACAAACAACCCATACCCATTGATGATACGATGGCTCGTAAATCTGTACTTTCTTATACTGAAGAAGCCAGGGAAGTTGATACGGTGACAGGCGAAATGATTAATGTGACCAAAGATAGATCAATAAACAAACGAGATATTCAATCCATTATTTTATGGGAAGAATGGGTGTTTGATAAACAACGGTCTGTTATGGACGTCAGAATCATTGCCATGGCACCGGTTGCAAAATATCAGGATGTGAGTGGACAGGAATTTACCAAACGCTTATTCTGGATTTATTATCCGCATTACCGTGACATTTTTGGCAATCATGAAGTATTCAATACATACAATGATGCTGAGCGTAAAACCTTTGATGATATTTTCTTAAAAAGAAGGTTTGAATCACATGTGTTGATTGAAAGCAATGTCTATGATAACAGGTTTGTCAGAGATTATTTATTAGGTATTGATGCCATGCTGGAAGGCAAGCGCATTGAAGAAGAGTTGTTTAAATATGAGCACGACCTTTGGGAGTATTAATGTTTTGTCAATATAAAATTAAAAAAAACACCGCTGAGGTTCAGGGGTGTTTTTTTTGATCTGTATTTTTACCCCGCAAGTTTTAGTTATTCAATAAGCTTGCCCCCTTTCACCAACCACCGATCACCGATTACCGATTACCGATTACTGATTACTGATTACCGATAACCGATTACTGATTACTGATTACCGATAACCGATTACCGATCACCGCCTACCCCCACCGCTCACACTTTATCTTCCCCAAATTTACGTTTGATGTCATTTACAATTTCCTTGATTTCCTGCTCTTTCTCAAATTTATGGATCAATAAAGCATCACCTGAATCTACAATGATATAGTTTTCCATGTCATTTACTACCGCTACTTTATCTTTCGGCATGTGGATAAGGCAGTCATGCGTATTGTTTACAATTATGTTATCACTACCGGTTATGACATTTTTTGTAGCGGATTTTTTGCTGTTTTCATACAGGCTTTTCCATGTCCCAAGGTCTGACCAGCTAAAATCTGCACATAAGGTATATACATTTTTTGCTTTTTCCATGACACCGTAATCAATGGAAATGTTTTTTGATTCGGAATACACTTTGTTGATGAAATCCCGTTCATCCGGCGTGCCAAACTTATTTTTTCCCTCAGCAAATAAGTTGTAAACTTCCGGCAGGTACGTGTTTAGTGCTTCCCGGATACTGTCCGTTGACCAAAGAAAAATACCTGCATTCCACAGAAACTCACCGCTTTCAACAAAAAATTCAGCCAGTTCGGCGTTGGGTTTTTCTGTAAATGTTTTAACAGCATTAAACCGTTCATCAACAGCCGATTTTTCATTGAGTTGAATGTAGCCGTAGCCGGTATCTGGTCGCGTTGGTTTAATCCCAATTGTCAACAAAACATCCCTTTCACTGACAAAGCCCAGCCCCGTTTTGATGTTGGAAACAAACGCTTTTTCATCAATGATCAAATGATCGGAAGGTGTGACAACAACGTTTGCATTTTTTGTTCTTGACTGAATAACAAAATTGGCATAGCTGATGCAAGGTGCTGTATTTCTGCGCATGGGCTCAGTAAGCACATTCTCCGGTTTGATCTCCGGCAGTTGCTCCATGACAAGGCCTTTGTATTTATCCGAAGTAACAATCAGAATGTTGTCAGATGGGATGATAGGTTTGAATCGATCAAAAGTTAATTGTAAAAGGCTTTTACCGAGGCCCAGCATATCAATAAACTGTTTGGGTGTCTCGCTGGTGCTTACAGGCCAAAACCTGCTGCCTATCCCACCAGCCATAATAACACAATAGTCTGTATTTTTCATATTTTGTGTTTTTAATTTAATTACAGCTTGAAAATAAGACAATATTTCAATTAAGAAAAAATTTCAGACATGATTTATACCACCTATGCAATTGTGGGTGTTTATATTCGTTAACTGGATAATTTCTTGTGGTAATTTATTCGTTGCTTTTATTAACTTTGTTGCTATGAAATTGTTTTATCACATTGGAAAATATTTTTACCTGCTTAGCAAACTTTTTTCACGGCCGGAAAAATTTTCCATGTACATGAAACAAAGTTTCCGGGAGTTGCTGTTGATAGGCCTTGATTCACTGGGTATAGTTGCTATTGTTTCAGTGTTTATGGGAGCAGTGCTTACGTTGCAGGTAGGTATTAATTTTGTCCATCCACTGATACCCAATTATTTGATCGGATTGACCGTGAGGGATACCATGATGCTTGAGTTCTCTTCAACTATCATATGCCTTATCCTGGCCGGAAAAGTGGGATCAAATATTGCCTCTGAAATTGGTACCATGCGCATTACAGAACAAATTGATGCCCTGGAAATTATGGGTGTTAATTCTGCTTCCTATCTGATTTTGCCCAAATTATTCGGAGCAATCTTGTTTTTTCCTGTGCTTACTCTGGTATCCATTATTCTGGGAATAGGAGGAGGACTTGCTGTTTCATTCTTAACTCAGGTAGTTTCCGTGCATGATTACCTTGATGGACTCCATCTGTTCTTTCAGCCGTTCTATATTTTATATACCCTGGTGAAAATGGTTGTTTATGCGTTTTTAATTGTCTCTGTTTCTGCCTACCAGGGGTACTATATAAAAGGTGGTGCACTTGAAGTGGGCAAAAGCAGTACCATGGCAGTGGTGTATAGTATAATACTTGTTTTGATTTTCAATCTCATTATTACACAACTCATGTTGACATGATAAGCATCGATAATATACATAAACAATTTTCAGGCGAGACAGTATTGAATGGTATTTCAGCTGTTTTTAGTGCCGGAAAAATTAACCTGATCATCGGACAAAGCGGATCGGGAAAAACCGTGTTGCTTAAATCTATTCTTGGTCTGTTAGAACCTGATAAAGGAAATATATATTTTGGAAAAAGGGATTTTACTTCAATATCACAAATTAAATGGCGGGCTTTGCGCAGGGAAATGGGGGTGGTGTTTCAGGGTGGAGCATTGTTTACATCAAAAACAGTAGAAGAAAACGTCAGGTTCCCGCTTGACATGTTTACCAAAAAAAGCATGACTGAAAGGAAACAACGCGTTGATGAATGCCTCGAAAGGGTAGGGGTAAAAGGGACCAATGATGCATTGCCCGGTGAAATCAGCGGCGGCATGCAGAAAAGAGTGGCTATTGCCAGGGCGATTGTGCTGAATCCCAAATATTTGTTTTGTGATGAACCCAATTCAGGTCTTGATCCCTTAACCTCTATTCGTATTGACAGGTTGTTGAAACAAATTACTGCAGACTATAACATGACCACCGTGATAAATACGCATGACATGAATTCTGTGGTTGAAGTGGGAGATTATATTTTGTTTTTATACAAAGGAAATAAATGGTGGGAAGGAAATAAAGCGGAAATATTTTCATCGGGCAATAAAGAATTTAATAATTTTGTTTTTGCTTCAGAGGCAACAAAAAAGTTGATCAATCAATGAACAGAAATATTTACATTATTGTTTTGGTTTTCATGGCAGTGGCGATGTTGTCAGCTTGCCATAACGACAAGGCAAAAACCGCCCGGCCGGATAATTTGATTGCTCAGGATACACTGGCATTGATACTGGTTGATATTCATAAAGTGGATGGAATCCTGGTAAGCAGGATGATTGAAACTCAAGAATATTCAAGGGTTCAATTGTATCATTCCGTATTCAGGAGATACAATGTCGATGAGGATGATTTCAACAACACCATACGGTATTATACCGTCAATGATATTGAAACCCTGCACGATATTTACGATGATGTGCTCGCCAGGCTGAATGAAGAACAAGCAAAATTAACGCAAAAACTCCAGGATTAAGTGTCTTTTCCCATCGACTATAAAACCGGCTTTACCTCCTTTGAATATCCGGATTTTACCTTTTCACAATCACGGTTTTTTTTATTAAGAGACCATGTTGAGCGGAAACATCCCCTGAGTAAAAAACACCGTCATTGTTTCAGGTTTAGTTTTGACAAGGTGTTTGGTTTTTTAAGTTTTTCCGTCACGGTTTCTTATGATGATCGGGAATTGAGTTATAAAATTGACATGACACCGGCTATTATTCTGGTGCTGGTCATTGTCTTTATTTCAATGTTTATAACAAGCAGCAGCATCATGATCAGCCTCATTATTGGCGGCATCGCTTTGGTTTTGGTGTATGTTTTGTGTTTATTGGTGGTTAATGGCATGGTGAGGCAGGAACTTGAAAAGTTTGTACAAAAAGAAATCAAACGCATTGAAAAATCAGCGCATAATCCCGTATGCATAAAATGTGGTGCAGAATTACCCCCGGGAGCAAAAAAATGCAGCCGGTGCGGGTATCCCGATGATAAAAATGATACTTTTGATAATACAGTTGACAATGTAAATGTGAAATACAATTATAAAAACAACAGCGGTAAAAAATGAGACGGATTGCTGCCAGCATGGCGTTTGATGGTTATCAGTGGATCAATAAACCATTGGTCAGGCTGGACGATAACGGTGTTATTACCGATGTAGGCAGATTTGACCCGGAAAAATCTGAACCTTCCCTCACTGAGTATTATCATGGCATACTGACCCCCGGATTTTTTAATGCCCATACCCATATAGAATTGTCTTTCAATGGGGCTGTATTCAGTAAAAAAACCGGCATGAGTGATTTTATAAATCATGTCAGGTGGTGCCGCGAGCATTTACAACAGCCAAATGATGATACTATTGGTACACAGATTAGAAAAATTAAACACGCGGGGACTATTGCAATATCGGATGTCATGAATGACGGACTTGCATTGGAGTTGCTTGAAAAATCTGCAATAAAGAACCTTAACTTTTTTGAATATTTCATGTTGAGTGAAAAGCAATTGCAGAAACAAGATGAAAGATTTAATGCGCTGATGAAACATCATCCGGAGAGCCGGATTTTTTCTGCCCTGCATGCTCCATATACACTTACAAGCAAGAACACATTAGCCTTAAAAAAGGCATTGTCCGGCTGGCAGAAATTTTCTGCCCTGCATTTTAAAGAAAGCCGGGAGGAGATTCAATTGTACAGCCAAAAGGGGGAACTGTACAACCTGTACAAAGAATTGGAAAAAAATTATCAACCTGAAATGTCTGCAAATAACCTGATTGATGACATCTTTGAGGTATTTAAACATACCGGTAAACTGGTGTTTGTACACAATACGTTTATCAGTAGCCACGATGTAAATAAAATTAAACATCAGATGAAAAAAACCGGCAAAAAAGTGGCGTTTGCTTTATGCCCCAGGTCAAATGAAAGCATTTCCGGGGTACAACCTCCTTATGATACTCTGAGAGCAACCGGCCTGCCCGTCATGTTGGGAACAGATAGTTTGCTGTCAGCACCAAGTTTATCTATCTTTGATGAGTTAAAGTTTGTGCATCAACGCCGGCCTGATATTCCGCTGGAAGAATTGTTGAAATGGATAACACTGAATCCGGCAAGGTTTTTTGCTATGGATGATACCATGGGTAGCATTGAACCCGGGAAAAAACCGGGAATCAATTTGATTCATGGCAGCGGCATCACCGCTGAACGTTTGCCGGAAAATGCAGAAATAAAAGTTTTGGTATAATGGCGACATTTTTATTTGACGATATCGTTTTTGGGCCTGTTAAATCCAGGCGTCTGGGAAACTCACTCGGAATAAACCTTTTGCCTGATGATGCAAAAGTCTGTACCTTTAATTGTGTGTATTGTGAATGCGGGTGGACAAGCAAAGTGAGTTCAGGATTGCCATCCGGAACAGAAATCAGACAACGCATGGACCTTGAGTTTAAACGTTTGCATGAAAACCACGTGCCTGTTGATGTGATTACGTTTGCAGGAAATGGAGAACCCACATTGCATCCTGAATTTGATACCATCATTGACCAAACCATAAAACTGAGAAATGATTTTTTCCCGGACGCTGAGATTGCAGTGCTTACAAATGCTACTTTATTGTATAAACAAGGCGTGAACGAAGCCTTGCAGAAAGTGGAAAAACCTTTGCTGAAACTGGATTCTGCTATAGAATCTACCGTTAAGGCCATGAACCAGCCGCAAATTCCGTTTGATTTTCAACAATACCTTGAACACATCCGTAATTTTCCCGGTAAACGTATCATACAAACCATGTTTGTGAGGTTTCAAAAAAATGGAGCAATTGTTGACAATACAACAGAACACGAGTTGAAAGCCTGGTTGCGGGAGCTGGACAGGATAAAGCCTGATGCAGTGATGATATATTCCATAGCCAGGGATACCCCGGATTCAACGGTAACAGCGGTTTCTAAAGAAGAACTGGAAAAAATTGCTTCCAGGGTAGAAGAGAATGGTCACAAGGCCCAGGTTTACTGATGTCAAAAAATCAAAAAAATATACTGATAGCGCCGCTTAACTGGGGGCTTGGGCATGCGAGCCGTATGATTCCGGTAATACGTTCTTTTCAGAACGCCGGGTTCAAAGTAACGGTTGCCGCCGCATCACCCGCCGATGAGTTAGTGCGGCAGGAATTTCCCGGATTGCGCATTGTTCCCATTAAGTCATATAAAATACGGTATGCCCGTAATAAATTGCTGATGTTAAAATTGGTTGCACAGGCGCCTGGGTTGATCTGGGATTTATTGTATGAAAGAAAATGGATAAAACAATACGTAAACACAGAAAAACCTGATCTAATCATCTCCGATAACCGCTTTGGGTTGTTTCACAGAGGTGTGAAATCTTACTATATAACGCATCAGGTGAATGTCATTATGCCGAAATATTTGATAGTATTTCAGCCCTTTATCCGGTATTTGCATCGAAAGGTGATTAAAAATTACGATGCATGTTTGATTCCGGATTTTGCCGGTGGGGGTGGATTAAGCGGAGCTTTAGCGCATTCAGAATACGGTTTCAGGTTTCCACATCAATACATAGGAAGCCTTTCCGGATTTTTGGAACTGTCCCCCAAAAAATCCCAAATCATTCCTGATGTTTTGGCTGTAGTGTCGGGGCCTGAACCACAACGTACGCTTTTTATCCGGAAATTACTCGATGTGTTTTCCGGTGACAAAAGGCAGGTATGGCTGATTGCAGGACAACCGGATATTTCTTACGATAATATTAATGAGCATATCAGGGTTATTAATCATTTGAAGCGGGCAGAATTAAAATACCTTATGCAGCATGTCCCCGTGCTTATTACACGTTCGGGATACACCACTTTAATGGATTTATTTGAAATAAAACGCAAGTCTATATTGATACCCACGCCGGGACAAACAGAACAGGAGTATCTTGCTGATTATTTCCAGAAAAATTTTGCATTTAAAACCCTGGATCAGCAAAATATGAATGATCCGGCAGCGTTTCAAAGTGATTTTTGCGGGCGGTGGAAACATAACGGGAGCCAAAAACTGGATGATATCTGCCAGTCAATATGGCAGAGCCTAAAATAGCTGGGCAGGAAAATACATTGAACCTGATTATTGATTCATAAAAAAAACCAGGTTTTGATAAAAACCTGGTTTGTGATATTTGGAAATTCTTTCCTATTATTCCTCCTGCTGAGCGTCAGCGTTATCATCAATCCTGGTTAAATTTCGCTGACGATAACCTACTTCATCGTATGCTGTACCATAAGTTGATGTATCAGTAGAGACTACTACCGTGTTGATGTTTTGATATTTGTGTACTTCTTTGTATTTCAACATGTCCAGTTCCCAGATGTAACTGATCTCGCCGTTGGCGTAGCTCAAAACCGTAAAATCACGTGAATGTGAAATATCAGCTTCTCCCTGTTCTTCTTCGGATTCTACGACAACCGTTGTTTTTACAGAATTTGTTTCATTGAGTACCACCAGTGAAAGCCGTTCTTTCCGATTATAGTCATCAATGTTGTGCAGAAAATTCCATGTGCCGCTCATTTCATGCTTTACCGTTCTGGTTTCTGTTGTTGTCTCAAATGTTTCCTGATCGGTTTCACTTTCTACAACTTCATATTCGAAGACATAAGAAAAGTACCCGTTTTTATCAAAACTCATTTTTCCTTCCAGCACTTCGCCTTCAATTTCCTGCACGCTGTCAGTTCCCAATATGTATATGTCTTTATTGTAGTCGGGAGGCTGTACGTCCGTAATCACTCGTTTTTGATCTGCTGTATCAACGATTTGCTTAACATTCTTGTAATAGGATGAGATATTCCAGTTCCCGGTTAAGCGTGCTTTTCTGGTCCTTAATGATATAAAAGGATCATCTTCTCCAACGCCAAAACACCCTGTAAGCAGGGGGAATACGATGGCGCCCAGCAGTACTAAAAGGATTGTAGATCTTTTTTTGTTCATCTTATATCAGGTTTATTCTATTTCATGAAAAAATCAAATCACACAAAAGTATCTTTATTTTTAGAAAAATCACAAATATTTTGATAATTTTTTTCTTAAAGCACCAAAATAATTAAATATTTCCATTCAAACATCAATTATAAGCATTTTTTTTTAAACAACAAAATAATTTTAAGTATCAGATAGTAAATGAGTTAAAAATAGTTGAGGCGTTAGGAAGGCACGTTATTTTGGTAATAAAGGCTGTAATAATGCCTGAAAGCTTGAAATGTTACTATAAATTCATGGAAAATACCGGTTTTTTGGGATTAAAATGAATGGAAATTCATAATCAGTGCTCGCCCCCGGGGAAAAATAGGGGAACTTCAAAAAAGATAACTAAAATTTGCCTATGCAAAGCGCATATAACCCCAATATCTACATGAATAAAGAATAATGAACATCAGAACAATCGAATTATGAACTAAAAAGCCAAAATTATAATTCATCATTCGATATTCTAATGTTCTGATGTTCGTTATTCAATTCTTTTTTAGATTTGGAGTAATTAGTTAAATTGCTTATTATGTGTGCTTTGTAAAAGAGTTATATGAGAGTGCTCGCCCCTGGGAAAACAGGGGAACTGCAAAGAAGATACTTTAGTTTTCAGATTCTGCCATACGGGAGATTCTAAAACCTAAGTTCAAAAACCTTTATGGTGTAAAAACAGGACTGTGTCTGGCGAAACCATAGTGGATAAGGGGAACATCCACATTTTGTGCATATTCATTGCTACATATATATTGTTTACCGGACTATCTCGCCATCGTGCTATCTCTCCCTCACTCCATCTCCCTTCCTGCGTGAGGGCGTAGGCGGTTAGCCTGCTGCTGATGAGCCTTACTGCCTGTTGCTGTGGCAGAGCGACAAGCGGAGCTCCTGGCCACAGCATACCAAGGCTGAAGGCGAAGCAAAGCAGCTAATAGCCGGAGACCGACCCTTATTTCTAAGGCTGGCGACCTTTACGAAAGTTCCAAACTTTCGTAAAGTTTTTCCAGGTTTAGAAATAAGGGGCACGCCCAACTAATCTCAAACCTGAAAATCCCACCATCTTACCAATCTCACATTTGAACAATCGAACAATTCCACCATCACCCTATAGTTCCCTGGTGCCATCATGCTTCCACTTTTTTGGATTTGTCCCATTATTAATTATGTGCTTGTACGATAGAGAAAAAAATATTTACTTTGTTATGTTGATTTGTGAAAACCAAGGCGCACACAATTGATTTAACGCCGATGTGAAATAATAACTAAAACTCAGATAGTATGCTTATTAATAATAAAGAATTATCAACCAGGATACGGCTGGGGTTCATGCTTTCCATTTTGATTTACCTTGTTCTCATTGTTTTATCCGTTATTTTCCACTGGTCAGAAAAACATTATTTTGAGTTGGGGCTTACAGCGGTTTTTATACTTGCCATTGTATGGTTTTTTTTGAGTGGTTTTAATTACATTTATTTTAATACCGAAGGTTCAAAAATAGTATTGCGTTACATGTCCTTACAGCCTTTTTTAGCAAATAATTATGCCATAGAAATACCGAAAAGTAAATTTGTGGGGTATAAAATTAAGAAAAGCAATTTTGGTTTGCGTACATCAATCATATTGTACCAAAAAACAGAAAAAGGCACGTCAAAATACCCGCCGGTTTCCATCAATACCCTGAAAAAATCAGAAAAAAGAGATATCCTTGACACCCTTGACAAATTAAGCACCAGATGAAAAGTAACTTGTAGTCATAAATGAAATCTTATGTTAATTAGTGCCTGACAATAGAGCCAAAAGTGTTTACATGCTCTCTAAAGAACAATATCAGATTGCTATAAGTATGATGCCGCGGATTGGCCCCGTTTCAGCGCGTAATCTGATTGCTGCTTTTGGTGAAATTGATGCTGTTTTTACGATGAAAGCATCACAGTTAAAACGCATTGAGGGCATTGGAAAATATTTCGCTTCCACTATACTAACCTATAGAAAAGCGGCATTGGAAAGGGCTGAAGAGGAACTCCGTTTTTTGGAAGCCAATGATGTCAATTTTGTTTTCCTCACCGATGAAGCTTACCCGAAAAAATTGTTTGAATGCGCTGATGCTCCCTTAATATTATATTATGCAGGTGACTTAAGCGTTGTCAACGATAAATCCATTGCTGTGGTTGGAACACGTAAAGCTACAAGCCGGGGACGTGAAACAACCGGGAGTTTGATTAAAAGCATTTCTGAAGCCGGTATCAATCCGGCGATTGTGAGTGGCCTGGCCTATGGCATTGATGTGGCAGCTCATAAGGCTGCACTTGAAAATGAGTTGCCTACGGTAGCCGTGTTTGGCCATGGGTTTGATATTGTGTATCCGGTTGCTCATACAAAAATTGCCGAAAAAATTGTAAAAGCTGGAGGAGCCCTGGTCAGTGAATTCCATTCCACATCAAAACGTGACCCTAAACATTTTGTCAGGCGAAATCGTATTATTGCCGGCTTATCGGATGCAACCGTTGTGGTGGAATCGGCCAGAAAAGGCGGGGCTATGGTAACAGCAGATATTGCCAATTCATACAACCGCGAGGTGTTTGCTGTCCCCGGAAGGATACAGGACGAATACGCCAGGGGATGTAATCACCTCATAAAAACAAACCGGGCGATGCTGATGGAATCGGCTGATGACCTCCTGTACATCATGAACTGGAAATCCAGGCGTAAAAAATCGCCTGCCCGTCAACAACAATTAGAGTTTAATGTTCAAATGACGGATAATGAAAAAATAATTGTGGGCCTTTTATCGGAAAAAGAATATTGTGATACCGATTTGCTTACAAAGCTAAGCGGACTAAATATTGCTGATTTGTCCATTGCTTTGTTAAACCTGGAGATAAAATCTGTTATTAAGGCGCTCCCCGGTAAAATTTATGCCCTCAATGCATAGTAAAATATTGATTTTAGTCATGAAATGTTTTTTAACACAAGGAATGTCATAGAAGAGTGTTGATTATCAGAACAAAAGAGCCGATTTGGGTGTTAAGAATAACAAAGAGTTTTCTGTATTTTTATAAAAACTCATTGTACCTTTGTTGTAAATAAAGATGTTAGGTGTAATTTTTAACTTTTTAATACATTATTATTATGGAAACACAAATAAAAGAATTTATGGAAAAGGTTGAAGCAGCCAATCCTGCTCAACCCGAATTTATCCAGGCAGTACATGAAGTAGCTGAAAAGCTTATTCCGTTTATTGAAGAAAACCCGAAATACAAGGAAGCTAAAATTCTTGAAAGGATGGTTGAACCCGAACGTGTTATTATGTTTCGTGTTCCTTGGATTGATGACGATGGGCGTGCCCAGGTAAACCGCGGATACCGTGTGGAATTTAATTCGGCAATTGGCCCTTACAAAGGTGGCTTGCGTTTTCACCCGAGTGTTACACTTTCAAGCCTGAAATTTTTGGGTTTTGAACAGATTTTTAAAAATTCTCTTACAACCCTGCCTATGGGAGGTGGTAAAGGCGGATCTGATTTTAACCCCAAAGGGAAATCAGACGCTGAAATCATGCGTTTTTGCCAGAGTTTTATGTCAGAATTGTTCCGCCATATCGGGCCGAATACTGATGTGCCGGCTGGTGATATTGGTGTAGGTGGACGCGAAATTGGTTACATGTTTGGGCAATACAAACGCCTGAAAAATGAATTTACCGGCGTTCTTACCGGCAAAGGCCGCGAATGGGGTGGATCAATAGGCCGCCCTGAAGCAACCGGCTTTGGTGCTGTGTATTTTGCAGCCAATATTTTGAAAACACAAAACAAAGACCTCAAAGGTAAAACCATTTCTGTCTCAGGTTTTGGTAATGTTGCATGGGGTGCATGCCAGAAAGCTACCGAACTTGGTGGTAAAGTGGTTACTTTATCCGGGCCTGATGGTTATATCTATGATCCAGATGGCATCAATACCGAAGAAAAATTTAATTTTATGCTGGAGCTTCGGGCTACCAATGAAGATATTGTTGCGCCTTACGCTGAAAGGTTTAGTTCGGCTACTTTCTATCCCGGCAAACGCCCGTGGGAACAGAAAGTGGATATAGCCCTGCCTTGTGCGTGTGAAAATGAACTCGGGGAAGAAGATGCAAAACACCTTATTGATAATGGTGTGATTGCTGTGGTTGAAGGTGCGAACATGCCATGTACCCCGGAAGCGGTTGAATTGTTTTACGACCATAAAATATTGTTCGCTCCCGGAAAAGCTGCCAATGCTGGTGGCGTGGCTGTATCAGGACTTGAGATGACACAAAACTCCATGCGCCTGAGCTGGACATTCGAAGATGTGGACGAAAAACTCCAAAAAATCATGGGAGACATTCACGACCAGTGTGTGCAGTTTGGTAAAGAAGATGATGGCCATATTGATTATATTAAAGGTGCTAACATCGGTGGCTTTGTTAAAGTCGCTGATGCTATGATAGCCCAGGGCATTGTTTAATACTGCATAAACAAATAACATATAAACCTTGCAAAAGCTGTACAATATTATTTGTGCAGCTTTTGTTATTTTGTTTATGAACCGGAAAATTATCCAAAATTAACCGTGTAAATCCGTCATATCTGTGTTATCCGGGTTCAAATAAATAGTATAAAATGGAACACAGATAACGCAGATGATACGGATTATCACGGATGGATTTATTTTGGATACGTCTTCGCTGAGCTACGCCGGACAGGTTTTTGAGCTACCGTCATCCGTCGGTACAGGTCACGTCTTCATTTCATTACGCCGGACAAGTTTTGGATTTTGAACTTTCCGGTTTATCCGGGTTAGGGAACAACCTGTTACTCATATTTTATTTTCAATGATTCAGAACTTCTGAACCATAGATTATCAGTAAGTTAAAATGATATATAAATAAATAATATTGTCGTAAAATCAGTTGCCAACTGCCAACCAAATACTTGATGTATGTAATTATTGCGACACTTTTTTATTGCTAAGTCAGGATATCTGATGGTTTTATCTTTTCACTTTGTTTTCTTTATTTTGCGATATGTTTATAGATACACATACACATATTTATTTACCGCATTTTAGCGCTGATTTTGGTTTTATGATGTTCAAAGCCAAACAAGCGGGGGTGGAAAAAATATTGTTGCCCAACATTGACCGGTCAACAGTAAAAGACATGCTGTTTTGTGCAGGGTCTTATCCTGGCAGAGTACATTGTATGATTGGATTGCATCCGGGATCTGTGAAACACAATTACATTGATGAACTGGGTTACCTGGAAACATTTTTGAAAACAGATGCTTTTGTGGCCGTTGGTGAAATCGGTATTGACTTGTATTGGGATGATACATACAAACATCAACAGATTGATGCTTTCCGTACCCAGTGTGAATGGGCTGCCGGAAAAAACCTCCCTGTTTCCATTCATTCCCGGTCAGCTACAGAGGAAGTGATCAAACAATTAACATCAATGCAGAAAATACCAAATGGTGTTTTTCATTGCTTTGAAGGCAATAAAATGCAGGCAAAAGAAGTTATTGATTTAGGTTTTTTGATCGGAGTGGGTGGTAATGTGACGTTTAAAAACAGCCCCCTGCCAAATGTTCTTAAACATCTTGATCCCGCAAAGCTCGTATTGGAAACAGATGCCCCTTTCCTTGCCCCGCATCCGTTTAGAGGAAAGCGTAACGAACCTGCTTTAATACGGGTTACTGCACAAAAACTGGCTGAAATATACAGTGTGCCCCTTGAATTCATTGCAGAAACCACGAAAAAAAATGCCATTGAATGTTTTAACCTAAGGGAATGAAAAATCTGTTGCATTTTATTAACAGAATATTTTTTAAGATTAAAAAAATTGTTTATTTTGCAGCCCTGAAATTGAAAGGTGAATGTTCATTGAGATAGCAGGGAGAGGTGGCCGAGCGGTCGAAGGCGCACGCCTGGAAAGCGTGTATACGGTATCCCCGTATCGGGGGTTCGAATCCCCCTCTCTCCGCGTAAAAACAAGTAAGAAAAGAAGAATTTGTAATAAAATAAATGAAAATAAGTAACATCTAAATGTTTTTTTAACCATGAAAAAGTTATTAGCATTACTCACATTAGCAGGGATACTCATGATTGGAGTATCAACTTCAGTTGCACAAGATGAAACTGAAGAGGTTGACGAGACAACCACCGAACAAGCGGAAGATTCTGCCAAGGCTGAACAAGCTGAAGAAGACCAGCCTGCAGCAAGCGAAACTGAAGAAGAAGCTGAAGCTGAAGCTGAAGAAGAAGAAAATGGAGCTTTACATCAGCAGATTAAAACAAAATTCATTGAAGGTGGTCCTACTTTCATGGGATTTGTGCTTGTTGCATTGATTCTTGGTTTAGCAATCGCATTTGAGCGTATCATCTACCTGAATCTGGCTTCAACCAACAGCAAGAAATTGCTTGAAAATGTTGAAAATGCCCTTAATGAAGGGGGAATTGAAGCTGCCAAGGATGTATGCAGAAACACCCGCGGCCCTGTTGCCAGTATTTTCTATCAGGGGCTTGATCGTTACGATGCAGGTATTGATGTCGTAGAAAAATCTGTGGTCTCTTACGGATCGGTTCAAATGGGATTGCTTGAAAGAAACCTGACCTGGATTGCTCTGTTTATCGCCATTGCCCCGATGCTTGGATTTATGGGTACGGTAATTGGTATGATCGGAGCTTTTGATGCCATTGAAGCTGCAGGGGATATCAACCCTTCATTGGTTGCAGGTGGTATTAAAATAGCACTGATCACAACGGTTTCCGGTTTGATTGTTGCTGTGATCCTTCAGGTATTCTACAACTACATCGTTTCTAAAATTGATGCTATCGTTAATGATATGGAAGATGCGTCAATTACGTTGATTGACATTTTAAATGAATACAAGAATAATAAAGCATAAACATTATGTTGAACAAAATATTTAAATACGTATCGATAGCTTTGTTTGTTGCAGCTGCAGTGCTTGCTGTGTTGTTTTTTGCTAAAGACAGTTCTGTTCTGGAAGCCAAATTAATGCAGGCAGAACAGTTGCCAAATGAAGCGAAGGTAGAACGGGTTAACGAAATAGCCGATAACTGGCATGGTACAATTCTCAATTTTGCCATGGGTTTACTGATAGTGGTGGCCGCCATTAGTGTGCTTGCCGCATTATACAGGTTTGTAAAGACTATGCTTGAGAGTCGTAGAGGCTTGATTGCCAACCTGGTATCCATTGGCATTATTGCTTTGGTTATTATTCTCGGTTATAGTTTGGCCTCTGAAGCCATTCCTCCTATAGTGGGCATTGACAAACTTGATTTTGAAGTTAACAATGAAATTTCAAAGAGGGTTGGTGCTGGCTTGTACATTATGTACCTGTTTTTTGGTTTGGCTATTTTGGGAGCAGTATATACCGAGATTTCAAAAATATGGAAATAAATGTTTTGATGAGATGATTGAATTTTTAGATTCATTTCATCATGTAAATGCATTAAAAAACAAAATCTTATGCCCAGACGCGAAACACCGGAAATAAACGGAGGATCAATGGCGGATATCGCTTTTCTGCTTCTTATTTTCTTCCTCGTTACAACCACCATGGATGTGGACACGGGTATAGCGCGTAAATTACCGCCTATGCCTGATGAAGAACAACAGAAGGATGAAGATGTTAAAATTAAAGAACGTAACTTGTTTATTGTGTTGATTAACAAGAACGATCAACTTCTGGTTGAGGGAGAACTTATGGAAATACGTAATCTGAAAGAGGACGCCAAAGAATTTATTATGAATGAAAACAATAAAGAAAATCTTCCGGTTAAAGAAGAAGAATACATCCCTGAGCTTGGAAAAACCCTTATGGTTCCGCAGGGTGTAATTTCTCTGCAAAACGACAGGGGAACATCATACGGGAAATACATCGCTGTTCAAAATGAGCTTGTGGCTGCTTACAATGAAATACGTGAAGATGCCGCTTATGAGTATTTTGGTAAAAGTTATGAAGACCTGACTGAGGAGCAAAAAACCGGGATCAAAAAATTGTATCCACAGCGTATTTCAGAAGCAGAACCTAAAAACATAGGAGGGAAATAATATGGCTGTCATTAAGAAAAAGAAAAAAAGATCGGCACCTGGTATTAGCACTGCCTCATTGCCTGATATTGTTTTTATGCTACTCTTCTTTTTTATGGTTGCTACTACAATGAGAGAAGTGGAACTGAAAGTGGAAGTTCCCGCAAGTTCATTGCCAGAGGCAACAGAAATTAAAAAATTAGAGAAAAAATCTCTTGTTTCTTACATTTATGTGGGAAAACCCAAACCGGCATTCCAGGCAATGTATGGGACGGAACCAAGAATTCAGCTTAACGCTTCTTTCGCTGATGTCAATGATATCCGTGAGTATATCATTGCCGAGCGTGAAGACAGGGATGAAGATGAAATCGCGTATATGACTACGTCCCTGAAAGTGCACGAGGATACAAAAATGGGCATCGTTACCGATATCAAGCAGGAATTACGAAAAGCCAGTGCACTAAAAATAAATTATTCCTCAAGGGAAAGAGAAAAAGATCTCTAAAGGATCAAATAAGTATCCATGACAAAAGCTGCCTATACAGGTGGCTTTTGTTGTTTTCCGGGTTATAGCAATACTTATTTACAGTTTTGTATGAGGTGTGATTGTTATTTTGACTTCAATAAATTTAAATCTAATACTAAGTTGCGTTTAATGGTGTAATATTAAATATTCTTATTGACGATTATTAACAATTACAATTGAACACATATCGGTATAAGCGCTTTAAGGTAAATCTTATTTTCATTTCTGAAGTTTTATTAATATTTTTACTTTGTAGTAAAACAGAATAATTATTATGAAAGCATCAAGATCGTTGTTTATTATTGTACTGGTATTTTATTATCCAGTTTTATTTGCTCAGATGACAGATGAGATTCCCGAACTGCAAACTGCCGGTGTATCCTATATCGTGATGGATGCAGAAACAGGAAAAACACTTGATTCCTTCAGGGAACATGTGAGCATGACACCAGCTTCAACTATGAAAATCATTGCAACGGCAGCAGCCATGGACAAATTTGGCCCCGAGTATTGTTTTGAGACAAAGTTGGTAATTATGGGTAAAATTCAAGACGAGGTGTTAGAGGGAGATGTATATATTCTTGGCGGGGGAGATCCTGCCCTGGGGGCAATACGTTATCAAAACCACTATTACACACCTTTTCCTTTTTTAAAAAGGTGGGTAGATGCCTTAAAAAAAGCAGATATTAAATCAATTAACGGAAATATAGTGGGATCAGAAAATCAGAGTTTACTAAATAAAATTCCCCGCACCTGGATATGGGAAGACATTGCCAACTACTATGGTGCATCACCATCTTTATTGAATATTTACGAAAACACATACCAATTGAATTTTGATACAGGCGATGAAGCCGGCGACCCAACAAGGATAAAAAAAATCACACCCGATGGTTTGGAATTGACATTTCAAAATGAAGTTATTGCCTTAAACGGTGGTGGTGATCAGGCTTACATTTTTGGTATTCCCGGCACTCATCAACGGATAGTACGCGGAACGCTTCCTGCCGGCCATGATAATTTTACCATCAAAGGTGCTATTCCCGATCCGGCTCTTATAGCAGCCAAACACCTCCGGGATGAACTGGAAAAAAACGGTATCAATGTGACAGGAAATGCCACCACAGGTATGCCGAGGTCTGAAACAGAAACCATACATACACTAAAATCCCCGCCACTGACAGACCTGGTAAAGCTCACCCACTATAAAAGTATAAATCTGTATGCCAACATGATCGGTTTCTTGTTCAGTGAAGAACGCATCATGAGTGAAGCCCTGGAGGAAATTGTTACATACTGGAATGAAAAAGGGCTCCGCACTGAAGGCATGAAGCTTGAAGACGCCTGCGGATTATCCGGGTTCAATCAAGTATCAGCGTTTCAACTGGCTTATGTTTTAAAATACATGAACGATACAGAACATGCTGATGAATTTAAAGCTTCGTTGCCTGTGAGCGGCGAATCAGGAACGCTAAAATATTTTGGCCGGAATTATGATTTTCAATCCAAATTCCATGGCAAATCCGGCAGCATTAAACGTGTAAGTGTTTATGCAGGATACCTCGAAACAAACAGCGGGAAAAATGTGATCGTGGTAAGCATGATTAACCGGTATGATAATTCATCGAGCAAAATCAAAAAAATACAGGCTGATTTTATTGAAAAGATTTATTCGAATTACTAATGATCTGAATCCGCAAGGGGGTATCTGGAAGCACAAATTTTAATCATCTGAAAATTTCTTGATCAACCTGCGGTAAACCGAAAATACACGCGCTCTCGAGACAAACCCAACGTATTTATTCCCATCCACCACAGGCAGGTTAAAATTGCCCGTTTCCTGAAATTTTTCAGCCACTTTTTCCATGCTGTCATGAACCGTAACCAGGTAAGGCTCCGGTGATATCATAATATCTTTTATGCTTACTTTATCGTATAGTTCGGTTTTAAACATAATCTCTCGTATATCATCAAGTACCACAATGCCTTTCAGTTCATTGGCATCATTCAATACCGGAAAGATGTTCCGGCTGGATTTTTCTATCTGCTTTACAAGGTCTCCCAACATATCTTCTTCATACACTTTTTTAAAGTTGGTTTCAATGAGGTTTTCAATGTTCATCATTGACAACATGGCTTTATCCTTATGATGCGTCATAAGTTGACCTCGTTTGGCAAGCTGAATGGTATAAACCGAATTGGGCGTAAATACTTTTACCGTTGCGTAAGATATCGCTGATACAATCATCAAAGGGACAAAAAGCTCGTAGCCACCGGTTGTTTCTGCAATCAGGAATATGGCGGTAAGCGGAGCATGAATAATCCCGGCAATAGCCCCTGCCATCCCGACGAGGGCAAAATTAATCACTGAAATATCCCAGCCCAGTCCATTCACTACCAGGCTGAACATCAACCCTAAGTTAGCACCGAGAAACAAAGAGGGGGCAAAAACCCCACCGACACCACCACTGGCAAAGGTTACACTTGTGGCAATGACCTTAAAAAACAACACAGCTATAAAAATGATGATGATAACAGCCCATTCACCCTGATACTGATAGTAAAATGTATTGTTGAACACGTGTTGTGTTTCACCGTGGAGGGCCGCATTGATAGCTTCATACCCTTCACCGTATAATACAGGCATCAAAAATATCAACAAACCAAGAATAAAACCACCCGCCAGCAATTTCATACCCCATGAATGTATTTTATCAAACATGCGATTTATGTACATGTACATTTTGGTGAAATAAACAGACAAAAAACCGGCAAGTATCCCTAAGATAATGTAAAAGAACAAACAAGAAATGTCAAATCCTTCTATAATATTTACAGGATACAATACATTTTGTCCCATAAATAAATAAGATACAAGCACCGCTGAAACTGAAGCAAGCAGTAGAGGAACAAGGGATACCATGGTCAGGTCAAGCATGATCACTTCAAGCGCAAAAACAATGGCTGCAACAGGGGCTTTAAATATGGCGGCCATAGCAGCGGTGCAAGCACATCCAAGCAACAATAATATTTGTTTGTAATTCAAATGGAACAATTGTCCCATGTTACTTCCATAGGCTGCACCTGTTGCCACGGTAGGTCCCTCAAGACCAACTGAGCCACCAAAGCCAACCGTCAATGCAGAGGTAACAATGCTGGAATACATATTGTGCGGCCGTATTTTGCCTTTTGTTTTACTGATGGAAAACAATACCGTCGGAATACCATGGCCTACTTTGCGTTTTATGATGTAATTGACAAAAATTAACACAAGCAAAATACCGATAACCGGGTAAAATATGAACAACAGGTTTTCTGAATCCGCTGAAAACCAATCTTTCAACAACGCCTGGATGAGATGTACTGAATTTTTTATAATGACGGCCACTATACCAGCCACCACTCCAATCAATACAGCCAGCGCAGCCATAAAAACCCTGTCGCTGACATGGCGTAATCTCCAGATTAAAAACTGCTTTAACAGTTTTCTGAACCATGTTCCAATCTTATGTTTTATGTCTGCCAAAAATTTCACGTTTGCAAATTTAATATTATCCATAAAACAATAATATTTATCTTTGCATTTAATATTATTGCATAATAATTCTTAATCTTTTAAAAACACGGGTTATTGATCGTGTAAATGACTGATGATGTCCATATTCCTTATGAAAATTAAAGCAATATTTCTGGTTATTTTTCTATGCATGGTTACGGCATCTGTTGCCCAAAACCGGAATAGTTACCGTACTGTCGAAGAAGGGTATTTTACGGGTTTAAAAGCTACAGCTCAAGGTATATTTTTTTCTGATAATTACCATAGTGGTCTATATAAGCTTGATAATGGAAATCAACAGCTTATTACTTCGGAAAGAGGATGTGGCTTATATTTTTCTGTTTCTGATGATGGCAGTACAATCGGATATAAGCATATAAATGAAAAAGGAAAACAACATGCTGTGATCATGGATGACAGCGGGAAAAAGACCTTGAAAACCAACGCTAAACTCATCGGACAACCCTGTATCGGCCCTGATTTTATCGGATATAGCGATGGCAGTCGCTTTATTCTCAATAAAAATGGAAATATCACTGAATATGAATTGAGCAATTACATCAATTTGGTGGAAATATCACCTGATGCACACTACGCTGCGTACAGCCAGGCAGATACTGAAGAAATGATGATCCTGGATTTGACAAATGGCGAAAAATATCAAATTTCTCCTCCCGGAAAAAGTTGTCACTACCCTGTATGGTCTGATGATGCAAAAAAACTGGTTTTCAACATGGGTAAAGACCTGGTTATTTATGACGTAATTGACAACAGTCTTGAAAACATTGGTCACGGAAGCAATCCGGAATGGATAGATAGCGACAAACTCGTGTTTCAGAAAACACAGATTCAGGATTTCCAAATCCGGGGTTCTGAAATTGTAGTGTATTCATCTGAGGAAAACACGTTACATCAATTAACATATACCCCGGACCATTACGAAACACATCCCTCTTATCACGACGGCTACCTGTATTTTACCATGTTTGACGATCGCAGAATCCTAAAGATGCCGCTGGACATACATTCCAACATAGTTGGTCAGGAAGAAACCGTATTCAATCATCCTGAACCACTGGACATCCATTATCAGGAACAAATCAAAACAGATCATAAATCGGCGGTAAATTTTGATAACGTTCCCTATGTGCATCAGGTGTATGATACTCCCAGTTATCACAATGGTTATGGATCATGTGCCCCCTCAACATCGGTGATGGCAGCAGCGTATTATAACCGTATTCCCCCCTGGCCGGTGGAAGTAGATCACGGTTACAGCTGGGATCCGCACATCAATGAATATGGGTCGTATGTAGCAGATAAATTCCGGTTTAACGAATATTATTTTGATGATTACAGCGATTCAAAAGTAGCCTGGGGAGGATATGCCCACATGTGGGTCACTTATGACTCTCCTTCAAACAATGGGATGTATAGTTTTCACGATCTTCTCAACATGGATACCGGCCTCGAACAAATCTGGACCAGCAGCATCAGTTTTTCGTACGTCACTTCGGATATTGACCAGGGATACGTTGTCCCGATATGCTCATATTTGTCATCAGCAGGCCACCTTACGCTTACACGGGGATACCTCGACACCCAGCACACCTTGATTTTCAACGATCCTTACGGCGATAAAAATACGGCCGGATACCCCAGTTACGATGGCATCAATGCATATTATGACTGGCCGGGATACAACAACGGATACCAAAACCTGGATCCGGACGGATATGGTTACGTCGCCTGGATTGTAAGTTCACGCACTCAGGAAACGGAATACAATGACACTATCATTGACAGCAACCACTATGATCATGGTTTTTACATGAACAACAGCGAAAACAGTTCTCATCAACGGTATTTTTGGGATGCCAATGCCGGATACAACGGGCATTTCTGGTACACCATAACCATGGATGCCACAGAACACATCGCATGGGTAACATGGTCTCCCAACCTGACAGAAAACGGGTATTATGAAGTAATGGCTTACATCCCTTCTGTACATGCTACAGCAACCACAGCAACATACGAAATAACACATGCCGATGGAACCAATTCAGTTAACATCAATCAGCTTAATTACAGCGATGAATGGGTTAGCCTTGGTCAGTACCGTTTTGATCCTGCCCAGGATGCTCAGGTTTTTCTGGGCGATAACACAGGCATTGATGGCCAGGACATTGCTTACGATGCCGTCAAATGGAGTAAAGTTACAGACCCGGTTTACATAAGTTACGGCAACATCACCTGTCATGGCGATAATAATGGCACTGCAAGTGTAATTATTAACGATCCCGACAGCCCACACGAAATTTTATGGAACACAGGAGATACCACACAAACATTAACAGAACTACCTCCGGACACATATTCGGTTACCGTTACCAATGCAGGTGGAACTTCATTTTTCGACGCAGAAACCATCATTGAACCTGATTCGCTGCAAATCAATGCAGAATTACAAAATCCGGTAACAGCAGGCACAGCATCCGGTAATATCATCACAAATGTATCAGGAGGTACTAATCCATATGACTATATGTGGGAAAACAGTCAAACTGAACCATTGCTTACAGATATTCAGGCGGGATTATATGGCCTGACTGTAACAGATGCAAATGGATGTTCCGTAACAGAAACTTTTGAACTCACAGACCCTGTATGTGACGGCACAACAAATCTCACAGCCACATCAAACAACTGGAACAGCATTACTGTCTCATGGACAAATGTTGATAATGTCAACGC
Source organism: uncultured Bacteroidales bacterium (assembly GCA_964527535.1). Taxonomy (GTDB): domain Bacteria; phylum Bacteroidota; class Bacteroidia; order Bacteroidales; family ML635J-15; genus JAQIBY01. The sequence continues at coordinate 2,316 of CAZGPW010000188.1, read as the reverse complement.
CTATTATATACAATATAAACCTGACGGGGCTTCACAGTGGGAAGAAACAACAACAGGGAGCAGTCCGGCAGTGATAAGCGGTTTGCAACCTGAAACCACCTATGACATTCGTGTAGCCAGTATTTGCACGGACACCATGGCGGAATGGCAATATTGCAATGCAACTACCCCCGCAATAAGCAACACGGTAAGTCAGCAATGCTATGGTATTTTTACCGATACAGGCGGTGAGAACAACAATTATGATGACTATGAAGATTATGTGTTTACCATTTCGCCCGATGGAGCTGAAAAGATTGTCATGAATTTTTATGATATCCAAATCGAAGCTGACTATGACACGCTGTACATTTATGATGGCCCCGACACCAACAGCCCGTTATTGACATATTTTTCCGGAATGATAATCGATGATAATTCTGAATTACAAGGACTTCGAGTGGCAAGCACGGACAGTGCGCTGACATTCAGGTTTGTATCTGATTACCTGACTACAGAAGCCGGCTGGTACGCTAAATGGACAAGCTACGGCGGCACCTGTGCCAGCAGCTTTTCAGGAACGATAACCGATAACCTGGATAATAACTGGGCTACAGCCGATTTTAATATTTATACAAGCGAAACTGATGATAACGGTGATGGTATATCCCATGCTTTCAGTTGCATTTACAACCAAAATGATAATCAAACACCTTCACTGCTATATCAAGCAGACGAAGGATTTTTGTACGAATCACCTACCAACCTTAACAGTGCATGGATTCCGGTAACAGGCACATGGGCATTCAGCGATAATGCCATCTTTCAGTCAGATGAAAGCGAATCAAACACCAATTTATACATCCCGGTAGATCATTCTCATGGTAGCGGCATGTTGTTTGAAGCCGATATTAAAGTGGCCGGCAGCGGAAGCAACAGGCGTTCTGGTTTTCATTTTGCCTGCGATGCACCAACGGAAACCGGTCGTGGTAATTCCTACCTGGTTTACATCCGCCCTGACCAGGATGAGCTTCATCTGAACGAATACATTGACAACGTGTGGCACAACCGGACCATTGATGCGTATGATTTTGAACCGGATGTATTTTATAATCTGAAAGTATATTACAATCCGCAAAATGGAGAAATCACAACATGGATAGATGATGAGCTGGTTAGTAGCTGGATAGACTCTTCGCCCATTACCACCGGCGTTGCTTTTTCTCTCCGTTCAGGCAATGCGCAATCCTGGTATAAAAACCTGCGCATTTACCGTGAAACCGCTGATGGATTTACCATCACAGCGGGTGCCGACACAACAGATCAATACCATTATCAAAACCCTGACAGCATAACCCCGGCAGGAAAGATTGCTCGTTGCATTACCAACATAAAAAACCATATTTATACTTACGACCATCACTATAATGTGGATTACACACCTCCTTCGCAACCGGCATTTGCAGAATGCACATCTGCCATCAATGACACATTGTATAATACGGACATTGAAGTAGCGTGGGGGCTAAGCGAAGATCAGCATTCAGGGATAGACCACTATGTGGTTTCTGTTGGTTCTGAAACAGGCATAGATGATGTGATGCCCTGGACAGAAGAGAGTGCTGCTGCATTCAATCAGACGTATAATGATTTGCCTTTCGTTGAAGCGGAAACGTATTACATCAACGTGAAATCTGTGAATGGGGCAGGTTTACATTCCCCTGTGAAAAACAGTGTGTCTTATGTTTATGAGTCACCAACTAAAACCAGGCTTTACAAAACAGGAAACATAAGCATTTTCCCCAACCCTGCAGAAAACTTATGCCACATCAAATCAACCAATGGGATTCATAACATTCAACTGTATTCTATTGACGGCAAAATAATTAAAACCTTAGAGCTTTCCGGAGAATCTCAATATACTCTGGATTTACAATCAATAAAGCCGGGTCACTACAGGCTTATAATACAAACTGATCATACACGGGATACCAAATCATTGATCGTTATGCCCTAGAAGGAAAACAGCAGGGATGAAAAGTTCAACAAAAGGATAAGTTTGTGGGATGAGTCTAACCCGGATAAACAGGAAAGCTTCGCTGTACAGGTTTTTGATCTTGGGATTTTCTGCCAAACATTACACGAATATTATTGATAAAGATACTAAATAGTGTGTGTCCATAAAGTCGAACTTTTACTCAAAAGATCAAAAAACAAACCTGTCCCGACGGATGACGGTAGTTCAAAAACCTGTCCGGCGTAGCTCAGCGAAGACGGATCCAAAATAAATCCAAAAACTTGTCCGGCGTAGCTTAGCGAAGACGGATCTAAAATCCC
>CAZGPW010000187.1:0-4359 GCA_964527535.1 uncultured Bacteroidales bacterium | reverse complement strand
AAACTACCACTGGTATTTGTCATCTGATTGGCAATTGATGTACTTGGAACATGCACCCATGCATTGTTCTCCTCATTAAAATACCTGTGTGCCAATTTTGCATCGTTTAAAAATCCACCCTGATTTTCAATGCCGGAAATAAGCATGAGTCTGTCAATCTGTGCATTATATTGTACCCCTGTGATATAAGTAAGATCACGTGTATGTCCGTATGCATCAAGTGCTTGATTGGCACCATAATATGAATCTCTGTCCACATGCTGGGCAGATACAAAAGCACTGAATTTATCCACCTCACGAAAGAATCTGTCAAAAGTTAATGATGCTGAACTGATTGTGTGATCAACGGCTTCGGCAATATCAGTTTCATGCAAGGGGGCATTAAATTTATTGCCACCCCGTCGGTTTTCGTTGGCTACATAGAGATCAGCAGTAAGTTTAGATTTCAGACCAATCCGTTGATAAAATCTGCCACCTAGTGTTAAATTTTTGATGCGTGCCAGTTCGCTAAAACCATCACCATTGGCATCGAAAGGGGAACGTTTTCTGTAGAAGCCATACAATGACATGCCGTTTTTGGCATTATTACCCACAAGCGAATTATTAAAGTTCACCATATAATCCTGTGCAGGATCAACACCCTTGATGCCAACCCCTGTAAACATATGATTGATTTTAACTGCATAAGTATTGTTTATGGGATCGCGGGTAAGGATATTCACAGTACCGGCAACAGCATTGGATCCGTATAAAGCAGACCCACCTCCTCGTATTACTTCTATCCTGTCAATCATGCCAGCCGGTAGAATTTCCAGACCGTAAACTCCGGCCAGGCTGCTGAACAGGGGACGTCCATTGATTAGTATCTGTGAATATGCGCCTTCCATACCATTCATTCTCAATTGTGTAAAACCACAATTCTGACAATTGTTTTCAGTTCTCAGTCCGGGCAAAAAATTCAGTCCATCAACTACACTAACGCTATGACCTGCATTTAAATTTTCAGGGGTTAGAGTGTTAACAACAACAGGTGCATCATTTTTGTTTACCTCATTTCGGCTGGCTGTAACCACAATCTGTTCCAGTTGCATGACATCGGGCATAAGTTCAAATTTAACAAACTCCTCTTGCTCATCTATTTGCACCGGAACAGATTCTTTTTTATACCCTACCGCCTGAGCTTCCACCACATGTGATCCCCCAGGCACTCCGGACATTTGATAAAAACCGGATTCATCAGTGACTACGCCGAGGTTAGTCCCTTTAAGCATTACATGCACATACGGTAATTCTTCGCCTTCACTTGTAACTGTACCTTTAATTGTATAGGTCTGTGCGTTTATATCCGTAAAAAAACTGCACGTTAAAAGCGCAATTAAAATTATTACTCTATTCATTTTCCTTTATTTTCCCTGATTAACCAAATTTAATTCTTAGCAATGGATTGGTTAAGTGTTGATTATTAATCAGATAAACAAGGGTGGTGCCCTTAACAAAGGTAAATCAAAGGTAGGAGGTGGAGGAAAAAATATTATCTTGATTATTCTTTGTAAATATGTGTTTTGCATAGTTTTAAATAAAATCAATGCAAAACCAATAAGAAAAACCATGATCTGCGCAAAAAATAAAAACTCTACAGCAGAATGCTGATGATTTGCTTCTCCATTGTTCTGTTCATTTACAGGAAAAGGATGCGCATGCTGTACTACAGTTCCATCGGGCATTAGATGTGTATGGAAATACACTGCCCGGTTGACAACGAGCATCAGCACAAGCAACAAAGCAATGAAACTGACTATTTTTATAATTTTTTTAAACATCATTCAATCATAATTCATGGCAAATGTAGCATCATTTTTATTTGAATTCAATCTGAACAGGTAAATTTTTCTGAAAACCCCTATTTTTTGGGATGCCTTCCAAAACCGGATTTTTTCCAATGATCTTTTACATTTGTGTAATTATCCTGATTCAAACTGTCACCAGCAGGTTGTATGAGCTCTTTTGAATCATTTCGGGGATTTTTTATAGCTTTGCTTACCGGATAAGCATCCATTTTGTCAGCAGGGTATGGTTTCAGGCAGGCTGTTATATCTGTTAATGGTGCATCCGGGTTAAGCCATGTTTTTTCCTGTTCAGGATAAAGAATTACAGGTGACCTGTGGTGGGGAATTTTTTGTATAAGGGCATTTGGTGTAGTAGTAATGATGGAAAAACCGTCAATCAGTTTTCCGGTACCGGGATGTTTCCAGGTATCCCAAATACCGGCAAAAGCAAAAGGCCGTTGCTTGTGTTTTAAAAATATCAAATATGGATCATCCAATCCGTTGCTAGTGCTACCTTCGTAAAATGCATCTGCTATCACCAAACATCGTTGCGAGCGGATTGGTTTCCGGAAGGCCGGCTTATTGATGATATCTTTAGCCCCATGGAAATCCGGTTTGTTTTCCTGATTTCTGTCTCCTTCAGCCCTGGCATTGAATAACAACATTGCCTTTTTCGACCAGAATGGTGTCAGTCCAAACCGGAATCGCTCCAATGTATTTGCCTTCCGGTCTGTAATTACCAGTGAATATTTCCCCGGGCTGATGTTATAAGCAGGGGCATATTCAATATTCTCCGGTATTTCCACCCCAAACCGGCCGGCAATTTTTTCGAGTTTCTGTACAAGAATAAAACGTCCACACATAAAATTACAATTTATAATCAAACACATTATCGTCCGATAAAAATACAAAAAGATATTCAGCAATTTATATCTATGGGGGGGGGGGCTAAACCATGGGTGTATTTCATTTACTTGATTACTTTACCATTAATCTCCCTGATTTAACGACTATTTTTTCAGATAATATGCGGTAAAAATAAACTCCCCTTGTATTTTTAAAATCATCCTTATTAAGAACAATTTTTTCTGATTTTGATTTTATTTCATATGACGTGATCTTTTTTCCAAAGACGTCAAAAAAATTAATCTGATCTCCTTTATTGCACTGTTCAATTTTCATGATTGAATGGTCATATAAAGGATTTGGAAATATTTCCACTTTCAAATTTTTGTCTAAAATCTCATTAACATTATTACTTGTAACCGGACGGTAACAAGATTGATAAGAATTGAAATATTCTGTTACATTGTTTTCCTGAAAGCAGAGCAATTCGTAAAATAATAAATCAACTACACAAGGCTGAAAAGTCCCCGGACTAAATAAGCCTGCAGTGCTTCCAATGCCCTCAATCCAATATTCGTAATTATCCCAGCCGGTTCCGCAAAAGCTTGGAGTAATTGTAAATCTCTTTCTATATGAAGAAAATATCATTACAGAATCAATGTCTAAAACAATTATATTAACAGAATCAATAGCATTATTGTTGTATTCTTCATAAGGGTAAACTGTTGCTGTATCACCAATTTCCAAACTAAAATCATACAATAAACGCTTTGAAAGAGAATCATGTTTAACACCCCATACTTTTTTATTACTATCCTCATATACAGCAGCATAATAATCTGCATTCTGAAAGTCAAAAATCGAATCTCCTGTGGTTTTGTAAAATTTGGTATAATTAAGACTATTCATGATGGTATCGCCCAAAGGAGCATATTTATTCGTATTTACTGACCAGATTGCATTTGTATCAGGAATTTGATAATATACCTGAGAATTTACTTTTAAAATAAAAGTTAGCATAAATAACGTTAAAAGAATAAGTACATTCCTCATAACCAATTTTTTAAAGTTCACAATCCGCCCTCGTTTTCCATCTTCCTTTCTTTATATCAATACGCCTAAAATAAGCAAAAAGTTTCGATAATCCAACTAAAAAGACGAGAATTTTTGGTAAATTATACGTACACCCCCTTATTATACAAGCACCAAAATACAAATACCAAACCTGTACCGACGGATGACGGTAATTCAAAGAAATTCCAAAACTTGTCCGGCGAAGACGGATAACAAGCACCAAATAGCAAATAATATTCAATATTCAAGGCTCAAAATTCAAAGAAATTCAGAACTCCTGACCCATTGTTAATAGTCAGTAAGTTAAAACTTTATGTGAGTAAATTATATTGTCATAAAGTTCAGTTGGCAGTTGGCAGTTGGCAATTTAATCACCACCTTGCCAACTTCCAATTGCCTTTTGCCACTAACAAAATATACTTAATTATTGCGATACGTTAATTTGCCCGCTAAGTCAGGATATCTGAATTTACACCATACAAGCACCAAACCTGTGCCGACGGATGACGGTAATGCAAAGAAATTCCAAAATACAAATACCAAAAAACAAACAATATCCAATATTCAAGCATCAATATTCAAACAATTTACAAAACACAAGCACCAAACCTGT
>CAZGPW010000186.1:0-16370 GCA_964527535.1 uncultured Bacteroidales bacterium | reverse complement strand
GTGTTTTCACCTGCTGAAATAGCGATGGCCGTGGAAATATCATCTACCTGACCGGCAAATTTTTGTTCTGGTGTGCTAGCATTTCTGCCAAGTGCATTAATACTATTGCCTGATAAACCCCATGACCATAAGCTTCCATTGGCGTCAAGTGCAAGGCCGTGGATGGGACCGGATGCAATGGCGATGATGTTTTCAAGGGGAATGGTCCCGCTGTTATCGGTATTAACATATAGCAGTGAAGTAAAAGCACCTGCTCCTGAATTCCCATTGTCACCAAGTTGTCCGTCATCATCAGCACCACAGCTTTTTACCCTTCCGTCATCCTGGAGGACATAGGAATGCTTGTTGCCGGCTGCAATGGCAATGGGTTCGGTGCCTGCGTCGATGCCTGTCATAAGGACAGGATAATTACGTGATGTTGTTGTTCCGTCAGCCAACTCACCATTGTTATTATAGCCCCAGGCCACAGCGGTTCCATCATCAAGAATAGCCAGTGAGTGGCGTTGACCCGCAGCAATGGCTACGGCGTTGCTCAGTGTACCTCCTCCGCCAACATCTTCTACGAATACGGGATATGGACTGTCAGTGGTGGTGCCGTTTCCCAGCTGGCCGTTGCTGTTGTTACCCCATGTGGCTACCGTGCCGTTTGCTAAAAGTGCCAGCGTATGGTTATCACCTGCTGCTACTGCAACCACGCTGGTCAGCGAATCTGTACCTGTCGGTCCTGTAACAACCACCGGTACATCGCTGTCATTTGGGTCGTTGTTGTTCCCGAGTTGCCCGGATGCGTTATCACCCCATGTATTCACAGTTCCGTTACACCGGAGTGCCACAGTGTGGTTTAGGCCTGCATCAATAAATACATATTGATAAGGGTTGGGGTCATTTGGATTTGCTGATTGAGAGAATCCATTTGATAGTAAGCAAAAAATTGCTGCCAGTAGTAATGTAAAATTTTTCATAAGTTCGTGTTTTTCGGTTTAATATATTTTTAACATAATTTTAATAATTTGAAAACATTTCCAAAGCTAAGCAGTAGCATTCAATGCTCATAAAGAAAAAAGTTTGGATTTCACAATTCAAACCCATTGTCAGATGTGAGATTTGTTAAGCCCCTCATCTTTAGATATCTTAACTTAGGGGTAAATTAATGTGTCGCAATTATTAATTACCTTTTTTCAGTTGACAAGGTGATTAAATTGCCAACTGTTTACCCCGTAGGGAAATCCTTTGGGGCAACTGATTTTATGATAATATTATTTACTCACATAATTTTTAACTTATTGATTATCAACACTGGGTCCGGGGTTATGATCTTAATCACTTATAAAATGGTTCTACTGCCGATTTTTCGTCAGAAAGCCGGACGCTCCTCATGCGTGAGGGCGAAGGCGGTTAGCCTGCTGCAGATGAGCCTTACAGCTTGCTGCTGTGGCAGAGCGACAAGTGGAGCTCCTGTTCACAGTATGTCAGGCTGAAGGCGAAGCAAAGCAGCTAATAGCCGGAGACCGACCCGCCAGCCAGCGGGGCACGCCCACATAAACCCAATACAAAACCTTTAAACCCTATCGCTATCGTGTTTTCATGCAATTGTGCCTTTGTTCTTTCACCCTGTCGTGCTATCTTTTAATCGTGCCATCGTACCATCCAGATAGTCCGGTAAATTTTTAATTATTGTGTTTTTCCGGTAAGTAGTTACTATTATTGATTATAGGGCAAAATGATTTTATGACGCATTATCTTTTATATAATTTAAGGGAGTTGCAGATTTAAACTTTTTAAATGCCTGGTAAAAAGATGATTTGGATTTGAAACCTACATCGTGTGCTAATCCCTGAATATTAAATTTATCATATTCCTGTTTTCTGTATCGATGGATAAATTCTTCTACTCTGTATTTATTTATAAAGTTGCAAAAATTCAAACCAGTCTCTTCTTTTATCAAAGCAGAAAGGTAAGACCGGTTGGTTTCCATATCCTGTGCCAGTTTTTCAATCCTGAGGTCAGGGTTTAAGTGTGGTTTTTTTGTATTCATATGGTTTAACAGCTTCATTTTTATGTTCTTTTTTTCCCCATTTATAAAATTTGTGAGGTTATTCTCTTTTTTTTGAGAAATTTCCAGCCTTTCTTGTTTAATGCCAAAGAAGCCCAGCAGGAATGTAATGATTGCCTGATTAATGTTATAAGCAATATTAATGGAAGTGTCGGTATAAAAGTCATTTATAAAATTACCAGCAATGAAATAAACAAAATAAGAAACGAAAAATATATAAAATACATACTTCAACCAGTTTAGCGACAGGTTTTCGGTGTAAGAATAGTGTTCGCTGATCATTTTATCATTTTTCCGGATCACTTTAAAAATAAAAAAGATGTAAATAAACCCCTGCATAATAATTAACATCATCGCAACATGCCACAAACGGCTGAAATCATTGGATCCCGGATTCAAACTGATTTTAAATAAATTCTGAACAACCTGTTGTTTATCATCAGAAGAGAGAGGTAAAAAGGAAAATGAGATAATGAATAACAACAGTAGCGGGATCAGGAAATGCAGCGAAATTTTTAATCCGCTTGATTTTTTTCCGGTGACGGACATAATGTATAAATAGAAAAATACCGGGGTAGCTGCAAAAAAGGGAAAATAAAGCGTGAATAAATTCAGGCTAATGTTTGAATATGTACCCTGAACATTAGTGGTAAAGTAAAAAAGCAATGCATGGCAAATCGCATATAAAACCATATATATGCCCAACATGATTTTTGGCTTACTGGTTTTTGCCAAAAAAAACAAAATCAGGGCAAATACCACCGCCTGGTTGATGTTGAAAAACAACAGATATGTTGTCATAGAATCATACATAATTGAGCTTAAAAGTATTTCCTAAGGGGATATGTTTCCTTTACTTTACCTTACCTTACCCTGTGCTAATGTCTATCGTTAAAAAACAGGTGATGTTAAATCATTAGAAGAAACTACGGCTACCTCTGACTTTTTCACCCACGTTGATACCAAAAACAATTTCCTGTGAACCAATGGTATAACTTGACAGGTCGCTAAAGGTAAAGTCATAGGCATAGCCGAAATAATAGTTGTTTATTTTCATTCCTATGGCAGCTACAAATGCATCATTTGGGCGGATGCTGAATGCTGCAAAATAATCATTGTCATAATAGAATTTCACATTAAAATCAACCTGGGGGGTAACTGTTTCGATGGATTTTACAAGTACAGATGGTTCAATATCAACCAACGGGGTGTTATCAAATTCGAAACGGTAACTTCCAAATCCAAAATAATGCCTGACCATCACATTTTCATTGAGGTTTTGATTGATTTTTAATTTTGACTGAAACAGGTGAGCCACAGAGATACCTGCAGTATAGTGTTCGCCATATGCATAAGCACCTGCTGTAGCATCAGGAACGAATGTTTTTTCAATCTGATAGCTTATTGAGTTATCATCAGGATTGGTAAGGGTAAAAAAGCGTTCATCCATTTTATATTGGAAGCCTAAGGCAGACAGTCCGAGCGAAATTTTATTCAACCTGTCGATGTTAAAGTGGTATGCGTATGAAACAATGATCCCGGTATGACTTGTGGGGCCAAAATCATCATTAAAGATGACACCACCCAATCCGACAACATCATTATCCAGCATCATATGACCACTGAGTACCTGTGTTGATGGTGAATCTTTGATTCCCAGCCATTGTTTGTGTACAGAAAGAGTGACTGGTGAATATTCTTTGGATCCGGCTACAGCAGGATTCAAATAATATGTGTTTAAGAGATATTGACTGTAAAGCGGGAGCTGTTGTCCTTGCACATAAGCTGCTGCCATCAGTAAAATCAGGAGGTTTAAAAATTTTTTCATATCTTGGTTTCTTAAAAAGTGAGTTAATCAAATATAATTTCAATTATTGTTAACAAAATTAAAAAAATATGAATACAATATTAATCAAAAAAACTTTTTTGTCCAATTCTTACATCTTTTACATTCCATCCAAAAATCAGTTCTTCTGAACCTGAAGTGATTCTGCTGATATCACTGAATGTAAAGTCATGGGAGAACGCAAAAAAATAATCCTCAAATGTCAAGCCTATCATTGCGACAAAAGAATCGTCGTGTCTTATGCCTGCTCCCATATAGAAATCATTAAAAAAGGTTAATTTCAAATTGACATCAATTTGAGGCGTTGTAACCTCCGTTGTTTTTATTAATACGGATGGCGTTAGAATTATGTTTCGTGAGTATGGAAAAGAAAAGTTGTATCCGCCCATAAGATGATAATGCCTTACCAACTGGTTGGTATTGTCCTGCCACGTGCTTGTCATTTTCATGTGTGTCTGGAAAAGTTGTGTAACTGAGAACCCTGCCCAATAATCCTTTTCATGGTACAAATAGGCTCCAAAATGGGCATCCGGTATGATAAGACGCAACCTTTCATTTGTCAGGACAGGTTCAAATCCGTAAAAATCTTCCTGCTCCAGATTTAACCTGTATTGCATTAACATTCCTGATAATCCCAATCCGAGCTTTATTTTACGGTTTATTTTAAAATGATAGGCGTAATTAAAACTTGCTCCGATTTTTCGTATAGGTCCAAACTGATCATGAAACAACATGCCACCAACACCAATATGTGCATTTTTTAATTGTTGATGAATTGATAAATATTGCGTAGAAGGCGCTTCTCTGATGTTTGTCCATTGCTTGTGTATGCTAAGCCGTATGGGTGTAAATTTACCATTTGAACCTGTAACGCCCGGGTTAAGAATCAAATTATTTTGATGATACTGACTATACAATGGAAACTGTTGAGCTTTTATGCTGTAGCTTAATAGCATCAGCGTGGCCGCAAATATGATATGTAATGCTTTTCTTATCATTTTTTTCATCAATATTCAATTATCTGATAACGGTAACTGTTCCGGTTCGTGGTTTTGTTTTATTGTTGCCAAGGTCTATAAAATAAATGTAAGCACCTGTAGGAACCGGCCTCCCATTGTATGTACCATCCCAAAAATCATCGTTCCATCCTGCCTCATATAGCAATTGGCCCCAGCGGTTATATACTTGTATCAACACACTTCTGTATAATTCCAAATGATCAATTTGCCAGGTATCGTTATGTCCGTCTCCATTGGGTGAAAAGGCAGCCGGGACTTTTATACAATCTTCATCTGATTCGGCGAGGTTAATTATTATGGCATCGCTGTTTTGAGGACAATCATTGGCATCATATACAGTGATCCGGTATTCTCCCGCAGGAATGCTGTCAATGGAAGTATGATTTTGTGTCCACGACAAACCCCCTCCATTAATGAACAATGTATAAGGCGGGTTTCCGCCTGTGATCGTATCAAGTTGAATCCACCCATCATCAAGACCATGACATGTAGGACTTCCATAGCCGGAAACACTCACATATATGGGTGATGGTTGATAGATTTTTACTATGGTGTCATAAGTACAGCCATTTTGATCCGTGATTTGCAACTGGTAATTGCCGGGAAAAAGCTTGGCATCTGTTTGCTGCTGATTAATGGTATCGCTGCCCACACCAGTCCATTGGTATTCATACGGTGGTGTGCCACCATATCCCTGGGCAATGGCCCTGCCGTTATTGTATCCATAGCATGTTACATTTCTGGTGTTCGCAATACCATATAACATGCTGTCGGGTTCACTCACATATACCTGGCCTTCACCGGTACAGCCATTCTGATCTGTGGCTACAACCTGATAATATCCTTCGCCAATGTTGGTATAGGGATTTCCATAAAAATCGCCTCCGTCCCAATTGTATGTAAAGCTCCCATTGCCTCCTTCCGCGATTGCCAGAGCACGCCCACTGTTTTCTCCTTTACAAAGGGCGTCTTGTACCTGAAAATCAACAGTAATGCTGGGAGGTTGATCCAGTGTAATGGTGTCGGTGCCCGTACATCCCCAGTCATCTGTAACTTCCACAGCGTAAATCCCGGCGGGAAGGTCTGTAATGGTTTGGGTTGTGTCGGGTGTGTTCCAGTCGAAGCTATAAGGCAATTGCCCGTCGTCCACCATAGCGGTTAAGGAGCCATCATTGTCCCCATAACAACTTACCGGTGAGGTAATGGAGATGTCCGGATGAATGCTGCCTTCGCTGCCAACCATTATTTGCTGGGATGCTGTACAACCCTCTGAATCGGTAACGGTAACGGTATGTACCCCTGCAGCCATGTTGGTTACTATGCCTGTATTGTCACCTGTATCCCATGAATAATCGTATGAGGGGGTGCCACCGGTTGTATTGACAATGACAGAACCAGGCATGGTGTTACATTGTACTGGTATAATGGTAAATGTCATAATTATCGCGTCGGGCGAGTCAACTTCAACAGAATCTTCATAAATACAGCCATTATCGTCGGTAACTGTGACATGCCACCACCCGCTTGTTAAGTTATAAGCGGTGTCTGTTACGGAGTGTTCAGGGTTATCCCACTCATAATTATAAGGTGGTGTGCCGCTGCCGGAATCCATGTGGATAATGGCGTAACCATCGGCAGAGTTGGGGCAGGTTGTTGCGAAGCTTTCCATGGTAGCATCCAGTGCAGTAGGTTCATGTACAATAAGTTCAGCGTGTGCTGTACATCCATTATCATCAGTGACATCAAGGTAATAAGTGCCACCACCAACGTTATTCAGGTAGGGGCCGGATTGTATGGTGTCTCCGGCAGAATTTGTCCAGAAAATAGTTAAGGGGTTTGTTCCACCACTTATGCTTGCAAGGGCGGAGCCGTCTTCATCCCCATAACAATCAAGATACACAGAATCCGTTAATGAGATCAGCAGGCTGTCAGGTTCATAAATGTTTACAGAATCCACAATGGTGCAATTGTTATCATCGCTTACGGTAAGGTAATGCCAGCCGGGGCCAAGGTTATCTGCAATGTTATCGCTTCCGGGCACACCACCGTCCCATGTGTATGTGTAAGGTGGGGTTCCCCCGTTAACAATGGCTTCAATTTCACCATTGTTATCCCCGGCACAGGATATGTTTTGATGTACCAGATCAAGAGTGAGCTCAGAAGGATATGGTATATCAAAGATGAGGTATTCTGTACAACCATAGTGGTCTGTTGCCTGTACTGTGTATTCGCCGCCAAGCAGGTTATTTAACATGTGGTTCCCCTGGGATAGATTAAAGATTTGCTGATCGCCGGAAACATCGTGTGAGTACAGGATATCATATTGGGGGGTGCCTCCGTCAATTTGCAGTAAACCCGCAGCGTTGTTATCTCCATAACAGGCAATCGAATCTGTTAAGGTGAAATCCATGGTAATTGGAGCGGCAGGTTGTGGTACCACAAGGCTGGTATCGTAAGTACATCCAGAATCATCGGTTACCTGTACATCGTAGTTGCCTGCTTCAACACTGGTAAGAATATGATAATCAATCCCCACCGGATTTCCTTCATAATCCCAGTCATAATTGTAATTTGGTGTGCCACCGGACGGATTCAACTGAATGTTGCCCGTTGATTCACCATAACAATATACCGAATCAATGGTGGCATCAAACACAAATGGTGGTGGTTCTGTAATCGTAAATGAAAGTGTATCCGTAGCACATCCGTTATCATCAAAGGCGTAAAAATAATAATCCCCGGGACTCAAATTGGCAATGCTGTCAGTGCCTGTTGCGTAAGTAGCCATTGTGTTATCCAGCCATGTCAGGGAATAGGGAATGGTTCCGCCTGTTACATCCACAGCTATATAACCGTTATCATCTCCATAACAGGTAATATTTTCCTGGCTGGAAACGGTGGCTTCAAAAAGGTCCGGTTCAGTGATCGTGAAAACAGTATCGAAAGTACAGGTGCTGTCATCTACCACCGTAAATTGATAATCACCGGCTGTGAGCCCTGAAATGTTATCGTTGGTACCAATTACAGTTGAGTTGCTGATGTCAATCCATTCATAGGTATATCCCGGTGAACCGCCTGAAACGTTGGTGTTGACAGAGCCGTTGCTTTCACCATAACAGTCCACATGGTCCATACTAACAACAGTAACATCTATGGCTGGTGGCTGGCCAATTTCAACTGAATCAATGATCTGGTATCCGTTATCATCAGTTACTGTAATGTAGTACCAGCCGGCAGGAATCATAACCATCACGCTGTCATCCCAGATGTAGTTATCATCTTCATCAGTCCAGTAAAAGTCATAAGGGGTAACGCCCCCGTTCACATGTATCCATGCTCCGCCTGTGGATTCTCCGTAACACTGGGCATCTTCTCCATCAATGGTATATACCAGCTCGTCCGGCTCGTCAATGGTTACAACATCAATAACCTGACATCCGTTATCATCTGTTATAGTAACGGAATAAGTGCCTGCCGGAAGGTTATAAACAGTATCATTCGTGGAAATTGGGGTTCCCGGATTGGCTGCATCTTGCCATTCATAACTGTATGGTTCAGTTCCTCCGTCAGGGGATGTCCATACTATGCCATCACTGACACCATAACCTGTGGCATCAGTGCCGCCTGAACTGGTAGTGAGCAGCTCTGGTTCTGTGATATGAATGGAATCCATTTGCACACATCCGTTGTTATCAGTAACATATAAGTAATACCAGCCTGCAGGTTTATCAATGAGTGTATCGGTCAGGGAAACAATGGTACCGCTTTCGTTTTCCCATTGATATGCGGTGTATGGTGGAGTGCCACCGGAAACACTTGAAGCTGCCGAACCGCCGTTTTCCCCGTAACAATCAGGGGTGGCTGTAACGGTAAGGTCAATGATGATTTCCGGCGCCTGATTGATGGTAACGTTTGTATCGGCATGACAACCGTTTTGGTCAGTTACAACTACTGTGTATGTGCCTGCCGGTGCATTGCTGATGTTGTCGGTGGTGGAATTTGAAGGATCATCCCACTGGTATATGTAGTAAGGGGGGCCGGGATAAGGCACTCCCCCGGAAGCAGTTACGCTTGCTGTTCCGGTTGAATCACCGTAACATAAAATGTTGGTGGATGTGTATCCTGTGATTTGCAAAAGCGGTGGTTGTGTGATGGTAACCGTGGTATCCCATGAGTAATTGTTGTCATCGTAGATGGTCAGGTAATAGGTTCCGGCAGGTAAATCCTCAACGGTTTGACCCGTCCAGTTGCTGGTGCCGCTGCTGTTTTCCCACTCATAGATATATGGCGGGGTGGCACCATACCCCTGGGCTGTAAGAATACCTGAAGAGTCGGGGGCACACAATACATTCTGATGCGTAACGATATCCCCGTATAGTGGTTCATTGGGTTCATTGATGGTAACCGATCCTGTCCATGTACATCCGTTGGCATCGGTAATGGTGAGGTTATAAACCCCGGCGTATAAGTTATCTATGGTTTGGTTGGTGGATATGATGCTTCCGGGATTGCTGTCATCTTCCCATGCATAACTGTATGATGGGGTTCCTCCGGAGGGGTTGCCTGTGGCAGAACCATCGTTGTTGCCCCAGGTACTGACATCGGTACTTGTGATGTTGCCTGTTAATACAAAAGCTTCGCTTATGGTAGTACTGGCCACTGCTACGCACCCGTGACTGTCTGTTACGGTTAAGAAATAATCCCCTGCGCATAAATTAAGAGCGGTGTCACCGGATGATATAGTATTACCTAAGGCATCTTCCCAATGATAGGTATAATTTGGTGCCCCACCGGTTACTTGTGCCACAGCGTAACCGTTGCAGTCTCCATAACATAGCACATCGTAAGCTATAATATCAATTTGTATGGAATCGGGATCGTTGAGCACGATGGAATTCTCAGCCGTACAGCCTTCCGAGTCGGTTACTGTAACGGTATAAGTGCCTGCTGCAAGATTGGAAGGACTTTGCGATGTATCTCCGGCGATGGGTGGCCCCCAATCAAAATCAGTATAAGGGGATGTCCCACCGGAAGGATTGGCAGTGATGCTACCATCGTTATCGCCGGGGCAGGAAGGCAGGTTATCAATGGTAATGTTAACGGCAAGGGGATTGGCAGGGGCATCAATGGTTGCGCTTCCCGTTGCAGGGCCGCAACCGTTAATGTCAGTTACGCTGAAGTAATAAGTACCTGAAACGACATTGGTCAGGTTATCTCCGCTTACGCCCTGGTTATTCCCCGATGTATCTTCCCAGGTATAAAAATAGCCAGGGGTCCCGCCTTGCGGTGTTGTATAAATGCTGCCGGTAGCCTCCCCTGCACATACAACATCTGTGATGCTGTCAACAGTGAAACCCAAAGGCGGCGGTTCGTTGAGAGTCTGGAAAACGTGTACTTCACAATTATAATCATCTGTTACAATCACTTCATAATTGCCTGCCGGCACATCGCTGATGGTATTTGAGGTTTCTCCCGGTAACAGAGTGCCTTCATAAAACCATTGGTATGTGTAAGGGAATAAACCGTTGCTGGCTGTCACTGTGATCTCGCCATCACTGTAGCCATTACAGGAAATATGGGTAGTGTCGGTAATGCTGGCCGTCAGTGTATTGGGGTCCACAGGCACAAATATAGTGGTTTGGAGTTCACATGTTCCCTGGTCGGTGATGGTGACATCGTAATCGCCTGTTGCCAGATTGCTGGCAGTATCTCCTGTTGGTCCAGGCGGGTCCCAGTTATAAGTGTATGATGGTGTACCGCCTGAAGCGTTGAGGATGATTTCTCCATCGCTGTTGCCGGGGCACGTAACCGGAGTGATGTCAGGATCTATAATCAATCCGCTTGGGGGTTGGCCTATGGTAACGGTAATGCTGTCCTCGCATCCCCAGGTGTCTGTTACAGTGACATGATAATCACCTGCGGTAACATTGGTTATTTGTGTGCCACTTCCGTTGGGATGATCCCAGGTATAGGTATATCCGGGGACACCTCCTGTTGTGGTAACTTCGGCCGAGCCGTCATCAACACCGACGCATGATGCATCTGTAATGTCAACGATGCTTATGACAAGTTCTGTGGATGGTTCATCAAGGGTAACCACCGTACTGGTTGTACAACCATGGTCATCAACAAGGGATATGGTCCATGTGCCGGATGTCAATCCTGTGATATCCTGACTGCCACCAGGTATGTTATTCATGCTTCCTGAATCAAATCCATTGTCCCATGACATGTCATAGTTGGCTGTGCCGCCGGTAATGTTGACCGTGATGCTTCCATCACTGCCATTGTAACAACTGACATCAGAGGAGTCTGTAGCTATTAACTGTAGCTCGGGGGGTTCTATGAGTGAAAAAGTGCCGTAGGTTGTACAATTATAGTCATCTGTAATGGTGATGTCATAATTGCCTGCTTCAAGCATGGAAAGGTTATGGTTCCCTTCCGTCAGGTTATTTTCTGTACCGGAATTTGTGCCATTGTCCCAATGCAGTTCATACAATTCAGTGCCTCCTGAAATGTTATAATCAATGGCTCCATCGTTATCGCCGTTACAGGTGATGGGGTAGGTATTGTTAAGTGTAAATACCAATTCGTCCGGCTGATCCAGAACAAATGTATGCCCCTCGGGACAGCCATTGGCATCAATCACATTTATTATGTAATTACCACCTGTGACGTTATTTACCACATGCGGCCCTCCGGCAGAATTCAGGAAAGAACCGTTATCTGAGCCATTAGTCCAGGTAATGTCATAATTGGCTGTGCCTCCGGATACATTCATTTCAAAAGATGCATCGCTGTCCCCATAACATGTGGGTTCTGTAAGCACGTTGGTGGTAATGATGATTTCCGGGTACACATCAACGAACAAAGATGCTGATCCTTCACACCCATGCATATCTTCTACGGTTACGCTGTATGTGTCAGGTGTGTTGATAAAGATAGTATGTGATGGTTGATCTGGAAGGCCGTGGTCCCAGTAATAATTGTAGTTAGGTGTTCCTCCTGTGACATTGGCTTCAAGCAATGTGCTTCCGTCATAACAAACCGGGTTTGGGGTTGCAGTGAGGGTTACATCCGGTGCATCGTTAACGGTGACAATAACCTGATCTGACGATG
This sequence comes from uncultured Bacteroidales bacterium, assembly GCA_964527535.1. Taxonomy (GTDB): domain Bacteria; phylum Bacteroidota; class Bacteroidia; order Bacteroidales; family ML635J-15; genus JAQIBY01. The sequence continues at coordinate 4,333 of CAZGPW010000186.1, read as the reverse complement.
TACATCCATTAACATCGGTTACGGTAATTTCATACATGCTTGAAGAATCCGGGTAAACCATGTATGTATTTCCTGATCCCAGTGGTGGATTCCATGCATAAACATATGGGGGTTGACCTTCTGTGGCAACGCCTTCGAGCAGGGTGCTGTCATGCTCGCACAAAACCTGTGGTGATGCTGAAAGGTTGATGTTTGGACTGTCATAAACATTTATTGTTACAGAATCTGACGATGAGCAGCCATTGTCGTCTGTTATTGTTACAATATAAATTGTTGTATCAGAAGGGAAATCGGTATGGCTGCTTCCTGCTCCAAGTCCATTATTCCAGGAGAAATTATAAGGAGAGGATCCGTTGGATCCCACCGCCGTAAGCACGGAAGAGTCCCCTTCGCATATTTGGTCAGGGCTGGCTGAGGCCGTGACATCCGGGATGTCATAGACATTCACGGTAACGCTGTCGGTGTTGGTACAACCGTTGTTATCAGTAATTGTGAGGTGGTATTCTGTTGTTCCCGTTGGTGATATGGTTGGATTTTCAATGGAATCCAAACCATTGTCCCATGCAAATTCATAAGGGCCGGTACCACCAAAAGCATTTGGATACAAGGTGCTGCTGCCTGTCCCGCAAATAGGATTTGGGGATGCTGACAGGTTGGTTTGGGGCAGGTCAAATATATCCACTGTAACTGATCCTTCAACGGTACATCCTGTTGCATCCTCGACGGTTACAGTATATGTTGTGGTCACAAATGGATTGACAACGTGAGTTTGTCCTGATCCAAGTCCGTTATCCCAGTCATAATTATAAGGTGGTATGCCGCCTGTCATTGTGATATCAAGCGTAACATCTTCACCGCTGCATGATGGATTTGGTGTTGCTGTGGGATTGGCTGGTGGCATATTGATTACCTCTACGGTTACCTCATCGGAAGTAGTACAACCATGACCATCCTGAATGGTCACCGTATAGGTAGTGGTGGTTGCTGGTGATACGGTATGATTGGCTCCGCTGCCCAGGCCGTTATCCCAAATAAACACATAGCTTGGCACGGTGCCACCACCTGTGGCGGACAGATCAACTGATTCACCGGGGCATATTGTAGAATCTGATGCACTGGCGGTCACTGTTGGAGCCGGGTAAACCGCTAAATCTATGCAGGTATCACCCTGGCAACCGTTATCATCGGTAACCGTAACACAATAGGTAATGTCTGATGTTGGTGATACGGTATGTGATGGGCCAACACCGAGTCCGTGGTCCCAGACATAGTCATAGGGTGGAACACCGCCGCTGCCGCTGGCCTGTAAAGTTGCATTATCGCCTTCACAAACCGGGTTTGGTGTAACGGAAATGTTGGCAGTTGGATTTTCATTCACAACAACCGTTATCTCTGAAGAATCCTGGCAACCGTTGTTGTCAGTGACAGTAACATGGTATGTTGTGGTAACAGACGGATTATCTATCACATGGTCACCAAAACCCAGCCCATGGTCCCATTCTATGGTATAAGGACTGTAACCAAGATCAACATCGGCATACAGGTTGACAATCTCACTTTCACATATCGGGTTTGGATCTGCCGTCAGGGTTAATACCGGTGCTTCATACACCCCTACCAACACCTGGTCCTCGGCTGTACAACCATTGGCATCCGTAATGGTAACTGTATAAATGGTAGTGGAAGCAGGCGTTACAATGTGTGTATCACCAAACCCAAGGCTGTTATCCCATTCATAAGTATATGGTGGCGTTCCATCTGAACCACTGGCTGTTAACGTTACCGACTGACCTTCACAAATGGGATTGGGTGTAGCCGATGCTGTTACTGACGGTGCATCAAAAATATCAATGGTTATGCTGTCTGTAGTGGTACAACCGTTGTCATCAGTAACAGTCAGGTGGTATGTTGTGGTACTGTCCGGGTTGACAGTGGGATTTTGCACATTTCCGATTCCATGGTCCCAGAAGAATGTAAAGGGTGGATAACCACCTGTAAGTGTAGTTGTGATATCGGAACTGCTTGTGCCACAAATCGGGTTTGGATCAGCAGAGAGGTCAATCAATGGGAGATCAAACATTTCAAGCAGAACGGAATTTTGTGATGAACATCCGTTTGCATCGGTTGCAGTGACCGTATATGTTGTTGTAACGCCGGGACATACATTGTGATCAGCTCCTGCTCCCAGGCCATTATCCCATGTAAAAGAGTATGGTGGGACGCCATCACTTGCTGTTACAGAGAGGTCAGAACAATCATCATCACATATAGGATTTGGCGTGGCGGTTGGATTTGGTATGGGTAATTCATAAGTAACAATGCTGACCTGGCCTGTAGCGGAGCATCCATTGCCATCATATACGGTTACAGTATAAGTAATGTCTCCTGCCGGATATACAGTGTGGTTTTGTCCGCTACCAACTCCATTGTTCCATGTATAACTGTAGGGGCCTGTGGTGCCACTTCCAACTGCCGAAATGTTGACGGGTTCCAAACTACATACTGTGTCGGGCGTGGCTGTAGCCGTTACCGTTGGTTGATCATGGTGAATGATGGAAACATTATCGGTGGCTGAACAGCCATTATCATCAGTGACGGTAACGGTATAAGTAATATCATCATCGGGAAAAACGGTATGATCAGGGCCAACACCAAGGCCATGATCCCATTCATAACTGTAAGGGGCTTCCCCGCCGGAGGTAGTAACACTGAGGTCGGAAGGTTGGTCCTCACAAATGACTGATGGTGTTGCGGTAGCATTGGGAACCGGTAACTCCCACACATCAACGGTAACGCTGTCGGTAGAGGTACAGCCGTTATCGTCGGTAACCGTAACGGTGTAAGTTGTTGTATCAGATGGTGTAACAAAGTGTGAGTTTCCGCTTCCAAGACCGTTGTCCCAGTTATAAGAATAAGGAGAGGTTCCTCCGCTTGCTGTAGCAGAAATGTTGGAGCTTTCATTAGCACATATTGGTGATGGGCTTGCTGTAGCCGAAACTGATGGGCTTGGAAATACGTTCACTACTACCTGAGCCGTATCTATACAGCCGTTGGCATCTGAAACTGTAACTATATACGTTGTAGTATCAGATGGTGATACATCGTGAGATATCCCCTCGGGCAAACCGTTATTCCATGTGTATGTATATGGAGACTGGCCGCCCGCTGCGCTTGCCGTAAGGGTTACCGTTTCACCGTCGCAAATGTCATTGGTACTAACGGTAGCTGTAGCTGTAGGGTTGTCGTTGACAGTTACTGTGACCTGGCCGGTAGCTGTACATCCGTTGATATCAGTTACAGTAAGGTTATATGTTTCATCTGTAGTGGGAAAAACCGTGTGCGATGAGCCTGATCCCAAGCCATGATCCCAGTCGTAAGCATATGGAGAAGTTCCTCCGGTAGGATTTGATTCCAGCAAACATGCAGCTCCTGAACATACCGGATTGGGTGTCGCGCTAAGGTTTGGATCGGGAACATCAAAAACAACAACAGTAACCGAGTCAACATCAGTAAAGCCAAGATCATCGGTAATGGTCACATAATAGGTAGTGGTTACAGAAGGGGTAACTGTGTGTGTGCTTCCTGATCCCAAACTGTGATCCCAAAAATAAGTATATGGAGGATCTCCCATTGATCCCGTTGCTTCAAGGGTACTTTGTTCTCCGTCGCAAATGCTGTCAGGTGTAGCTGTAGCTGACACAACAGGGGGGGCTTTTTCGGAATGCCTTACTGTATTAACATCTTGGCTGTAAGCACATAAAGACCAGGCGCTGATAAAAATCAGAGTCATAAAAACCATGCGTGCCTGTTGTATAGTCAACCTAATCATCTGTTAAAATTATATATTTTGCAAAATACACTTTTCTTCTCAAAGAAACAAAAAATCTACATTTTATTTAATAGACGGGTTTTATCTAAATTCGTTGCTAAGAAAATGAACAAAACGGATTATTTATGTTAAAAAAAACCCAAAACGTATAAATATAATATTAAGCGCCTAATCAGTACTCGTCCCCGGGAAAATAGTGGAACTTCAAAAAAAGGTGTTAGGGTTTAGGATTTAGGTGTTAGGTTTTAGTTTTTTTCATGACCTAAAACCTAACACCTAAACCCTAACACTTTATTTTAGTAAGTGTTATATGATACCAAGTTGCGTTCAAACCTGTCTGGCGCCAGGCAAGTTTACAATGTTCAATATTATTATTGATTTAATTGACATTTTTATGAGATTGAATATCTGTATTATACCGATGATGTTCAATGTTAATACGAAACTGTCATCAATCCTTAATTACCGGGATTGATGACTTGTTGAGTTAATGCCGACCGACTA
>CAZGPW010000185.1:0-8412 GCA_964527535.1 uncultured Bacteroidales bacterium | reverse complement strand
ACGCACAACTCGCTTTTAAACACACCTTAACTAATTTCAAACTTGTACAAATACCCTCAAGCATTTCACATCCGGTTTTTTATCATTACTCAAACATAGAAAAATTATTGGATAAAATAAAGCGGGGTGGAGGAAAAATTGTAAAAAGCAGGCCAGGGGGATTGCTGTCTTTTTGGATAAAAAACAAAACCTTGATAGCCTGGAAAAAAGTACCACATTTTGGCCATTATCACTGTTACAACAAATCCGGAATGGGTGGCACATTTCGAACCGGAATAGCCAAATAAAAAGCAAAAATACCTGTTTATTTGTTTCAGCATACTTATAAACAGCAGATGGAGAATGTTATGTGTTGATTTTAACTATTTCTTTTTGTCATAATTCGAAGGGAACATATCCTTGCCATAGATCCATAAAAATTTGTCAATCTCTTTAAGGTTATGTTTCGTCAGGCCATAGAAGTCAACAAAGTCATGAATGATTCTTTTAAACGCTTTGAAGTCTTTGAGGTCTGTCTTTTTAAATGCTGAAAAGTTATCCTTTCGCTTATATCCCATTAAAACCTTGTCAACAAAGCTGTCATAAATAGCATAACTGTCCCTGTTGTGCCAGTTACAATATTTTGTTGCAAACGAATAAAAGTTAATTTCGTTATTGTTCTTTTTGGTTCTGATGTTATGTCCTGTCGCAATTTCATGAACAATGTCAGGGTCTCCTATAGATAAACGCTCGTCGATGTTCAGTTTTTGAATATGTCTGGCCATGATAAATGTCCCGAGGATATTGGTGGAATACAAGTCATTGATTACACTGATCTTTAACAGAATGTCTTCCAGTTTTTTATTGTACGGAAAAGCAGCAAAAAGTTTAACGATCGCCTGGTCAGCCGGATAGTATCTCTCATCATCATTAAACCTTTCTATATATTTGTCTATAAGGTTGTTTGTCGGTGTTTGCAAGTTTGTCATTATTTAGTTTTTTTAAAGGTACACAAAGGTGATAAGGTGGCACATATAGCTCCGCATCAAAGCAATTGTGTTTGCTGTTGAAAGGAAATAATTCCACGTGGCAGGACGGGCTGACCCATATTATGGGTGAATACTCGCTGGATGCAGTGTGCCATTTATATTCCTATATTATATTGTGCGTAGTTATTTTTTTATTGGTTTTAGTTTTAATCGTCTTTTTTTCTCTTCAAGAGTCCATTTTTTCCTTTTGTCAATTATTATCTCAATGTTAGTTAGCCTAGTAAAATACTCATTGTAATGGGCTTTATGATTATTACGCTGTCGAGAGTCTATTAATCCCCGAACAATTTCAATTAACTCTTTATGAATTTCAAACCATGTGTCTATTTGTATAACATCTATAGTTTTCAACCAAACTAAAACGTCAGGATTATGAGATAAATTATTACTGTATAGCGGATATTCCCACTGCCCATGGGCTATTTTATTCCTAATCTGTCCTTGTGTTTTTAGATATGCTTCTACCAAATTTTTAATTTTCTTTTTCTTGTTTGGTATTTCAGATCCTTGTTTACGAAATTTTGTAAATGCAGTATTCACGCACTTTCTCCATTTATTAAGAACATCTCTATCCTTTAAAATTTTCTTTTTTTCTGACTTGCTAAAGCCAAATGGAGTGTGAACTAATTTAACTAATGCTGCTTCAGACCAAGATGTGTAAATCAATAGATAAATATTCGTGTAAAGCATCACACTATGGCTGTCATCTTTACGTAGTGCCATATTTATCTGTATGTTGATTTTCCTTCTAGCAGAATATAGTGTCATTAAATTCTTTGAAAATTTACTATGGAAAATTTGTTCATCTGTTCTTATTGAAGTCATAGTCTGTTCTTATTGAAGTCATAGTTAATTTTCATTGTAGTGCTCCAGGCAGTTGACAGAGAACTTTTAATGTTCGCTCTCAACTGCCCGGAATCGAACCGGGATTACTTGATTTACTATCAAGCGTGTTTGGCCATATTACACTACAGCTGTATTTTAAATATCGTTAACTTTCTAATTACGCACAATTTACAAACACCCCTGTCTACAATATCCTGTAACACATCCTTATTTCCGTCTTCTACGTATTTGTGATTTGGTGTCAGCATTTATCAACGGGTTTAATTGTTTTATGGCGAAAAATAGTGAAAATTATGCAATTTACAGCAAGGTTTTAAAAAAAATGGGAATTTGGCCAGGCGGTACGAATTTGTAAACCTGCTTCGTTTAAAATCCTCCCCCCCCTCAAAAACCGCTTTATACACCTCATCCCACCAGCTCACTTGCAATCTTTTCGGCTTGTTTCAGCACGGTTTCGGTGGCAAGTTTTTGCATGTCGGGTGGGTAGCCGTACTGACGCAAGGTGCGTTTGATGATGACTTTCAGCTTGGCACGGACGCTTTCTTTGATGGTCCAGTCAATGGCGGCATTTTCCCTCACCCTGTCTGTCAGCACAACGGCAAGTTCCCGGAGCATGTCTTTCTGCATCACCTCACGGGCGCTTTTGTTGTCTGCTACTGCCGTGTAAAATGCATACTCAAAGTCTGACAAGCCCATACCGGCAGCTTCTTTATCCGATTTCACGATCTCACGGCTGAGTTTTATCAATTCATCAATGACTTCAGCGGCAGTGAGGATTTTGTTCTGGTATTTCTTAATGCTGGCATCCAGCATCTCTTTCAGGCTTTTGCTTTTCACATGGTTGGTTTTTGAACGTGCGTTGATTTCATCCCGCAAGATTTTCTTCAGCACCTCCATGGCCACATTTTTATGCTCCATGTTTTTGATCTCAAGCAAAAACTCTTCAGAGAGGATGGAAATGTCCGGTTTTTTAATGCCGGCTGCATCAAACACATCAATCACCTGATCTGATACCAGGGCTTTGTCAATGACCTGCCGAATGGTGGTTTCCATTTCTTCATCAGACAGCCCGTTTTCTCCGCCGCTTAGCTTTACAAGGCCTGATTTCACTGCCTGGAAAAAGGAAACTTCATCTTTGATGTCCATGGCCTGCTCATGAGGCACTGCGATGGCAAATGCTTTTGACAATGCCGTGACTTCATCTGTAAAGCGTTTTTTGCCGTTTTCCACTTCTCCCAAAATAAATTCCTGGGCTGCAAGTATGATGGACAGTTTTCCGGAGGTATCCGCTTCAAAATACGCCTCATACGCAAAGCCATGCAGCATATCGGAAACAACTTCCAGTTTTTCAAGCATGAGCTGAACGGCTTTTTCCTGTATGATGGTGGGATCACCTTTTCCACCGGCATCGGAATAGAAGGAGAGGGCTTTTTTCAGATCAGAAGCAATGCCGAGGTAATCCACGATCAGACCTCCCGGTTTATCCTTGTAAACCCTGTTCACACGTGCAATGGCCTGCATGAGGTTGTGTCCCCGCATGGGCTTGTCGATGTACATGGTATGCAGGCTGGGGGCATCAAATCCGGTTAACCACATATCGCGGACAATGACCATTTGCAACTCATCTTCCGTATCTTTCATGCGGTTTGCAAGCACCTGCCGTTCTTCTTTTGTGCTGTGATGTTTTGAAATCTCAGGGCCATCAGAGCTTGCGCCGGTCATGACCACTTTTATTTTGCCTTCCTTCAGTTTTTCTGAATGCCAGTCCGGCCGCAGTTTTATGATTTCATCGTACAATTCCGCAGCTATGCGTCTTGACATGGCCACCACCATGCCTTTGCCTTTTAAAACACTGGTTCGTTCCTCAAAATGCTTCACCATATCTTCGGCAAGGTTTTTCAGCCGCTGTTTGCTGCCAATCAGGGCTTCGAGCCGCGTCCATTTGGCTTTGGCTTTTTGCGTTTCACTCCAATCATCCTGCTGTAATTTTTCATCCAGTTCATCAACCAGTTGTTTTCCCTCTTCGCTTAAATTCACTTTGGCCAGCCGGCTTTCGTAAAATATTTTCACCGTTGCTCCGTCTTCAACCGCCTGGGCAATGTCATATACGTCAATATAATGGCCAAATACGGCCGGTGTGTTGTGGTCGGTTTTTTCAACCGGAGTGCCTGTAAAACCCAGGTAAGTGGCATTGGGTAAGGCATCACGCATGTACTTGGCAAAGCCATATACAATTTTTTTGCCCAGCACATCCCCGTTTTCGGCTTTGTCGTCAACGGTTTTGGCTTTGAAGCCGTATTGTGTGCGGTGGGCTTCATCGGCAATGACCACAATGTTTTCTCTGCCGGATAATTGCTCATAAACGTTGCCTTCCTGGGGATGGAATTTTTGTATGGTGGTAAAAACCACCCCGCCTGAGCCCACTTTCAGCTTTTGCTTAAGGTCGGCACGGCTTTCGGCCTGTACCGGTTCCTGCCGCAGCAGTTGTTTGGAGGCAGCAAAGGTGTCAAAGAGCTGATTATCCAGATCATTTCTGTCGGTGATGACAAGTAATGTCGGGTTATCAAGGGCAAGGATGATTTTTCCTGCAAAAAACACCATGGAAAGTGATTTTCCGCTGCCCTGCGTATGCCATACCACGCCACCTTTTCTGTCACCAGGGGATTGCTGTTTCACACCCGGCACACCATAAGCCTCCGGGGATTGCGCCGCCACATCCGTATGCCTGCTGCCTGTGGTTGTCACCTCCGGTTTTTTATTCTTACCTGTTGCACGCTTTACCGACTCTACAGCCCTGTTTACGGCATAATACTGGTGATAGGCTGCCAGTTTTTTGATCACACGGACGCTTGTCAAACCGGTTTCCGGATCTTCCTGCTTGCTGCTTTCAAACACGATAAAATGCCGGATGAGATCAAGCATGGTTTCTTTGTTGAGCATGCCTTTGATCAGGGTTTCTGCCTGAGCTTTATGTGATGATGCCAGGGTTTTGCCATCGGCGGTTTTCCATGCCATAAAGCGGGTTAAATCAGCAGATATACTTCCGGCTTTGGCCTGAATGCCGTCGGAAATGATGGAAAAGGCATTGTATGTAAACAGGCCGGGAATTTGTACCATATACGTTCCCAACTGCTGATAAGCTGATTTTATGGTGGCTTTTTCATCCGCGGGGTTTTTCAGTTCCATCACAACCAGGGGCAGGCCATTGATGAACAGCACGACATCAGGACGTTTGTTGATGCCGTTTTCTATGACGGTAAACTGATTAACCACATTGAATTCGTTGATGCCCGGATTGTCAAAATCAATGAGCCACACCAAATCGCCACGTTGTTGCCCGTTTTTTTGATAAGACACATTGATGCCGTTGGTCAGCATGCGGTGAAATTGCTCATTGTTGGTGATAAGCTCCGGGGAATGCAAACGCTGTACAGCTTTCAGGGCTTCTTCTCTCGCTGCTTCCGGCAGATCAGGGTTTATTCTGTTCACGGCCTTGCGGAGTTTACCCTGCAGCAACACATCAGAATATGATTCCCGCTGCGGATTGCTGCCATCCTGTGCTATTTCAGCACCATGGTGGTAGGTGTAGCCCTGGGCCTGCAGGCGTTCAATGCAAAGGTTTTCTATGGCGTTTTCAGTGATTTTCATTTTGTTGTGCTTTTCGTTGCTCCAGAAATTCAATGGCTTTGTAAAGTTTAGAATAATTTGCGATATAATAAATGGAATTTTTTGAAAACAAGCGGGGTTTTACAGTAATTCCATAGGAATTTATGCCGTTCAAATGCTTAAAATAGTATTGTTCGGTTATGCCTTCTCCAACAACAAATGTCCTTTGTCTGGTGTTCATGATTGGTCGAGGTCTGGTGTTGCCCCAAACTTACCAAATTTATATGCTTTTTGCAAAGATGAAATGCGATTTTGTTAAAATTAAAATTAGAAATGATTTTATGCCTGATTTTTTAATCAAAACGGCAATTCATCATCATCATTCGAATTATCCTTATTTTTACCGGGATTTAATTTATCCTCCTCCCATTTTTTAGGATTGTTGATGATGTATTTTTTTATCCGTTGATATTCCGCATTATTCCGGATGATATGGTCGTGGTAATTGGATAGAAAAAAATGATTGTTCCGGTTGTATTTTGGAATATCCAAATTGTTTTCATCAATAAAATCATCAATTTTTGAATTTACCGCCGATTTAAACCCTGCCATAAACGATGAAATGGATTTGGGTTTGCGCACGAATTGTTGTTTTTCGGATTGTTTTGGGGATTGGTTCGTGTGCAGATACGCATGGCCGTGATACGCACGACCGTGCGTATCTACGTATGAACCGTGCGAATCGTTTTTTTCAATTCCGTTTTTATCCAAAACAACAATGGCGTGCAAATGATTGGGCATGATAATGTATTCATCCAACAACAATTCATCGCGTATATCAAACGATTCCAACCATTCATCATCGACGATTTTTCCAAAACCGGAAAATATCATTTCGCCATTTTTAATATGTCCCAAATTGCATTCCCTGGTTTGCGTGACCAATGTGATAAAATAGCTGCCGTTGCCTGCATAATCCCATTTGGGCATGCGGTGCGACCGGCTGCGGTATTTATTTTTGAATTTATCCATCAATTTCTACTGTTATTTCCCCACGCATTAATTTCGGCAACAAGGTATCCCGCAGTTGTTCGAGGGTGCGGATTTGTTTAGTATTTATAATAATTTTATCGTCAATAGGTTTGGCTTCATTTTGAAACCTGCCTACAGTTTGTTTGTCAGGGATAGAAATTTCTAAATTTTCAAAATCTGATTTACTTATTGAGCCAAAAACAGTTCCTGTTTCATTAAACTGCTTTATATCATCCATCAAAGACTTCATTTTATAATAAGAATAAGTATAAAATGAATTATCATGTTTGTATCTAAATGCTGAAACGCCTCTACCAATACAACATCTTTCATCGGCCATATTCTGTTCTCCGACAGGTGCTCTTACACTAATTAAAGTATCAAATTTCTCAGCAAATCTCTTGGGTTCAGTTGTAAAAATTCTATTTTTCGGAAAACGAAAACCAAAATCTGCATTCCCTTGATACATGGGAATACCTTCTCCATTTTCATTATAACTTTTCCCTGGTGGCGAAGCTCCCATTGTGAAGTCAAATTCATCACCTAACTTTCCAATTTCCCACCCCTCATCAGCTTCCACCACACGGTGTCCGCCCTTTGTCGGAAACCACTGCCGAAACAGCGTCTCCGCCATTTGCTCCAGGGTTTTGTTCTGGCGGTGGAGCAGGTCTATTTTGTCGTCTAAGCCGGAAAGGACGGAGGCGATGGCGCGTTGTTCGAGGAATGGGGGGAGTTTAAACAAATGTTTTTTTACAACATCAGTCTGCACCCGTTGCCTGCCAGAGCTTCCTGTCATTGAAAGTATGGCTGTTTCCCTGAAATCAGGTGATAAAGCTAAATAGTATAAGAAATTTTTATCACTTATTCCTTCTTTTTCCCTTAACACTATAAACTCTGTTGAGCCAAATCCAATTTCCTTATCTTCTAAAATGTCAATATAAGCCGTCTTACCATTTTCGAGACTTGGCGTAATTCGTGCAATAATTGTATCGCCGTTTTTAAATTTTACGCCGCCCTTAAATTCTTCAATTTGATACCCTGCAACTCTTTTGGTAAATGGTTCCAGTAATTCCATGGGAACTTTTTTAGCTTTAGTTCCCTTAGAAATGCTTTCTGTAGGATTAATGTGTGCAATTTCCTTAAGCGCCATTTCTCTCCACTCAGTCATATCTCACCTCCCTTTCTAAAAGCAGCACTTTGGTTCCATTGTCGTCCGGTTGAAACTGGCCAAGAAAATACGGGTTTTCGGGCAGGTGTTTGACTTTTTTGACAAACGGGGGATAAAAATTTTCGTAGCCGTTTTCGTACCCGCTTACCACCACTGGCATGTCTTCGGGATATTGCTGCAGTATTTTTATCAGTTCGCCTGCCGTGAAGTTGTATGTGTTGTTATGCATCATCCCCTCCTTTTTTTAGCTTTTGCAATACTTCATTTGTCATGAAATCCATGCGTGAAAAGGCAAACCACTTTTTTCCCAGGTCTTTTAACGAAGCGCCGAAATGATAAACTTGTGTTTCATCCAAAATCAGAAAACGGTCATGTGCATTTTTGAATTCGTACGCCATTATTGCAGGATATTGGCTGTTGTGTTTTTTCAGGTCGAGTTTGAGTTGTTTGCTTATGCTTTTGGTGTAAATTGTTGCAAATACGTTATTTTGACGTTTGCTCAGCATTGTCAATACCGAATCGTCAATATAATTATCAATCAGTATTATGGATTTTTTTGCGCTGCGTATGAGGTCTGATGCAAAGGTATATGCATCGTACATTTGCCCTTCAAAGAAAATGCCTTGTTCGGGGTTCAACCTTTTCCCGTCAATGGCATGAAAAATCTCATCGAAGTTTTGGTTGGTTTCTGATTTAAACTGCAGGTGATTCTTTTCAATAATATCCAATCGT
>CAZGPW010000184.1:0-6319 GCA_964527535.1 uncultured Bacteroidales bacterium | reverse complement strand
TTTATTCTTCATAAAGCAAAGTTACTTAATTGTTCGTATGTTTCAATTTTGCTATGTCGTTTCCCCGAAGGGCTTTTTTCCCTTTGGGAAAAATATAGTCCCTTATTCTTTGAATTTAAAAATAATAATCATACTTTTGTGCATGTATTACCATGTAAAATGATGAGAAAAAGCCTGAAATATTTGTTGTGGATATGTGTTGGTACCGCCTTGGTTTTTATTTTATTATTCACGCACAAAAAAATAAGTACCCGGCTGAGTGATACAGGGGAAACCATAGACCTGTTTATGGGATTTGAACCGGGAGAAGATACTACTGGCGTGGATGGTATTCATTTCAGGGAAATTGATAAAAAACACATCACATCAGAGAAAGCAGTGCAAGGTGAACGGAGTTTATTTGTTTCTAAAAACATGGAGTTTCAGAGCCTTGTTAAAATATCGAAATTCAGGGCAAACCAATATTTTAGTATTACTCTACAATGTAACGAAGAAGCAGATCCAATATTGGTTGCACAAGCCCAAGGCACATTATATGAAGTGTCAAAAACAATTTCACAATCTGGCGACTGGAAAGCAATAAGAACAGATTTTTTTATTCCGCCGACTTTGAAAAACAAAGATATCGGTATTTATATCTGGAATAAATTACGGCAGGATGTCTGGATTGATTCCCTTGCAATTCATAGTTCCCCCCAAAAAACATATCCTGAATTTGACAGTTTGCCCCTTATTCATTTGCTGATCAATGATGAACCTTTGTACAAACTGAAAAATGCCCGCAAAATGGCTTTTGAAGCAGGCAATATTATGGATGAAAGCAAGAAGGAGTACTCAGCATTGATAAATCCAGGGGGTAAATTGAATAATATCAATATCCGCCTAAAAGGAGACTGGCTTGATCATATTAAAGGAGATAAATGGTCCTTCCGGATTGAAATGAATGATGATTCATGGAAAGGCATGCGTGAATTCTCTATACAGTCTCCCCATACGAGGGACTTCCTTCGGGAATGGTTTCTACACAAAGTAGCACAGGACGAAGGGCTTCTTACTACGAGATATGGTTTTGTGGGTGTATATCTGAACGACGAATCCAAAGGCATATATGCTTATGAGGAGCATTTTGAAAAACAAATTGTAGAATCTGCATCCCATCGGGAGGGACCAATACTAAAAATGGATGAAACTGAATTCTGGGATAATGTAAATCACAAGTTACCAGGCGATCATGCATATGAAACATGTGAAATACGAGCATTCGGGGAAAAAAAGATAACCAGGTCGCCTTTACTATGGCAGTATTTTGCTCTTGGCCAAAATTTGGTTAATCATTACCGGTGGCTTTCTGCTTCGGCCAGTGAAATATTTGATATTGATAAAACTGCAAAAACGTTTGCCTTGCTTGATTGCATGTATGCCAAACACGGATTTCGTTGGCATAATCAACGGTTCTACTATAATCCGGTAATTTCAAGATTACAACCCATTATTTTTGATTGTTATGGAGAAGGTGTTAGGTTTGATAGCACCAGTAATGTTTTTGGACGTGGATTAGCTCTTCCCCAAAAGGTAATATACAAACGAAATAATCACTTGTTTAAAGACAGTCTTTTCAGGAAAGCCTATTTTGATGCAGCAAAAAAATACAGCGACCCAGCATTTCTTGACAGATACCTTAATAAGTATGAAGCGGATATCAACAGATATGAAAGCATGATACAACAAGAGTTTCCACACTATTCTTTTGACGTTGAGGTTTTCAGAAAACGTTCCAACCAGATCAAAGATAGCCTGGATAATTTTATTGCTCATGTTAATTCAAAAGAACTGCCTGAGTCTTATGCAAAACTGGGCGTTAATTTTCCAGGGCCATCTGTCAATAAAGCAGATGATGTGAATGTTCAACACTGTGTAAATGTTTTTGCAGGGAATAAGGATTCTGTTTCCATATACCTTATCAGTGACAGTGAAATAATTTTTACGGGTTTTGGAAACGAAAACAGGCGGAGTACTGACATTAACACACAACCCGAATTTCAACATACCCCGGTATATAGAATTGCAAAAATACCCTACCCTGATATTGATTATGAGTACATTTACTTTGAAACCGAAAAAGGCAAGGATGAGATGGCTGTTAAGATTATCAAGCTGCCAGTTCCGGGTGATTATAATCCCAGAACAGAATTAAATCACAGGCATCAAATCGAAAAATCTTATCTGAACGCAGACAATCAATATGTTATAGGATCAGGTGATCATGATTTTTCGGAACCTGTTATTATTCCTCGTCATGCAGAATTAATCATAGAACCCGGGGCCAATGTTTCTTTTTCTGATGGAGCAGGGCTTATTTCTTATTCCCCGGTTAAAATTATTGGAACGGAAAATAAAAATGTTAATGTCAGTGCCGAAGATACGGCATCCGGGTATTTTATTGTAATTGGTAACGGTGAAAAATCTGTTGTCCGGCATTGCAATTTTAAAAACCAAAATACCCTTTCATACAATGGATGGGTTTTGACAGGGGCTGTTACTTTTTATGAATCCGATGTTGAAATAACCTCCAGTTCTTTTATGAAAAACCACAGTGAAGATGCCCTGAACATCATACGCTCAGATTTTGTGGTCAGGGATTGTTATTTTTATGAAACATTTTCCGATGCTTTTGATTCAGATTTTTGTACCGGCAGCTTAACAAGCAGTAAATTTATTGATAGTGGTGATGATGCCATTGATTTTTCCGGCTCTCAGATTAATATATCAGATTGTTTGATGAATGGTGTAGGTGATAAAGGTGTCAGTGCCGGAGAACAATCAAGTTTGACGCTGATCAACTGCACCATTAGAAATGCACATACCGGTATCTCTTCAAAGGATTTGTCATTGGTAAAAGGCAAAAACAACCACATTGATGGTGCTGATATCGGCTTTTTGTTGCTTGAGAAAAAACTGGAATTCGGCCCGGGAAGAATTGACATCAGTGAAAGTACGGTCAACAATCTCAAGAAATTCCATGTCATTGAAATGGGTTCTGAATTAAAATTCAACAACAGAACCATGAAAGGAAATGCTCAAAACCTTAAAGATATTTATTATTAACACATTTAAAAACATAAGCAAATGAATTACGACAGGTTAATTAATTATTTCAACTTTGAACCGCAAACCATTGACGTGCGGTTATTTATCATTAATGCACTGATTTGTATAGTATTAGCTATTATGCTTGAATATACCTACAGAACCTGTGCCCACAGTTTATCAAACCGAAGCCGTTTTGCGTATAACTTTGTGTTGGTTTCCGTTACAACTATGCTCATTATCACCTTGGTTGGTAGTTCTGTTGCGCTATCACTCGGTCTTGTCGGGGCATTGTCAATTGTTCGTTACAGGGCAGCCATAAAAGAACCGGAGGAGTTATCCTACCTTTTCATTGCCATTGCAACCGGGCTCGGAATGGGAGCCAATCAACCCGGCGTAACAGTATCAGCATTTGTGATAATCCTGTTAATAATCTGGATCCGTTATTTTATTAAACCCAACAACAAAAACAAAATGTTTAATTTTGTTGTGATCATGCCTTTGCCAGATAAAAACAGCATGGAGCAGATCAATGAAATTGTTGGCCGTCATTTTAAACGGTCTTCCCTGATGCGCTTTGACGAAACAAAAGACAATCTGGAAATGGCTTATGATGTCCGTGCTGCAGATGCAACAACCCTCGGTAAATGCAAACAGTCTTTGATGGAGCTTAAAGAGAATATGTCTGTTTCTTTTGTTGATACAGAGTAAAATGTCACAACCCGCTATTGACATATTAAAAAAACGTTATGAACGTAAATATGCCCCGGAAGCCTTAACGGTAAATCAGGCCAAACATATTATTCGTTCGTCTAATGCATTTTTCAACCCCTTGTTTTATCCCCGTTACGTTAACAATATATACCTTGATACAGTCCGTTTTAACAATTATTACGATAACGTTCACGGCCGGAGCGAGCGAAAAAAAGTTCGTATTCGCTGGTATGGTGATTTGATTCAGCATGGCGTAAGTCCGGTGTTGGAAATTAAGGTAAAGTCAGCCTATGTGGGTGACAAAGTGCAGATTCCCCTCCCTGAATGTAACATTGCAGATATTCTACACTCCAATGTAGCGCTGCAATCATATTTTCATCAGGCAAAATTGCCGGGAACAATCCGCCATTTAATAAAAACCCTTTATCCACGCTTACTCAACAGATATTTACGTACTTATTTTATTGATGCCACCGGCAATTTCCGGATAACTGTGGATGAAAACATACAATATCAAGGACTAAGAGAAAATTACAATAATATCATCCGGCCGGTAAGCCTGAATAATCGCCCCATAATAGAACTGAAATACGATGAAAAATTTGATAATGAAGCTTCACGCATCACTGAAAACATTCCGTTCCGTTTGACAAAACATTCAAAGTATGTGGTCGGCATTGAGCGTTTTTTTAATGTTGTTTATTAAACCTGAAAAAATGATAAAATCCCGGGTAAATTTATTAGCGCTAGTGATGCTTCTGCTTATTATATGTGCTTGTAATCCCAAGGAGAGCAAAGAAAAACAAAATCCAGGATCATTGCACTACTGGCACGATACTACAAGCTTTGATGCTTCAGGAAATGTAAATGTACTGATTGAAATACCCGCTGGTTCGGATAAAAAATATGAATTGGATAAACACACCGGAAAACTTAAATGGGAAGTGCTTTCAAACGGTCAAAATCGTTGTGTTCAATACCTGCCATACCCTGCAAATTATGGGATGATTCCACGTACGCTTTTGCCCAAATCCGCCGGAGGTGATGGTGATCCATTGGATGTTATTGTTTTGGGGCCTGCCGTAAAGAGGGGAGCGATTGTTCCATGCCGGATCATCGGCGTCCTTTTATTGACAGATAGAGGAGAACAGGATGACAAGCTCATTGCAGTAAGAGACAGTACGGTATTTTCCGGCATAACAAATCTTGAAGAACTGGATTCAAGGTTTCCGGGAATAAAAGAGATTATTAACATCTGGTTTACACATTACAAAGGAGACAACATAACCACTTCTGCAGGGTGGGAAAACCGTGAAAAAGCGTCTGAGATACTTGATGAGTCTATATCTGAGTATCAATCTGAATTTTCAGACAAGGAACCTCTTTAATCCGCCAGCATTAATTCTCCATCCTTGATAGGAATGTGTTTATTGTTTTTAAACAACAAGGTATCATTTATAAGATAATACACATCCGCATCTGCCTGTCTGATCAGGAAATCAGTGTAATAGATTTTTTCATTTGATTCCGGTTTATAATGAAGCGTAAAATTTAGCGTTTTGGCATCCTTTTTACAAGTAAAATAATGGGAAATTAGCGTCCAGTCGTCTTTTTTTCCACTTCCATTTTTCATGCTGAAATAATCAGTCCAATCCTGATTGTCTTTTTCATCTACCTGATTAACTATCATATTTACTTCAGGGCGTAAGCCTTTGTTGTAATACCAAAAACTCAATTCATACCACTGGTCTTTTTTGAAAAAGTCTGATGAAAGGCGGCACAAGCGATTGTATCCGTGCATATTGCTCCGGTGAGCCAGGGATGTATCCAGCCTTAACTTTGGATATTGGGTTTTAAACCCCTTAAAATGAAAACTGCCCGGGCCTTTGGTTGATATAAGGCTTTTACCAGCAGTAATGTCATCTTTTATTTCCTTCACATTAGCCGGAATTTCAGAATTCAGATTGGTGAGATCAAAGACAGCCACATTTTTGTATTGGCCGATTTTATTTTTCATGTACGGAATAAGATAATCGTATTGTTCATTATTGAGAATGTTGGGATCTGATATAAACAGGAATTTTGCCCCTTTCTCTATAAGATAATCAATTCTATTCGCACCTTTTAAGTGCCCTGCTCCATACTCTGTCCATCCGGGCTGGTTCATTAAATACAAAGATATGTTATTACTGGGATCTGGTATGCATATTACCAAATCAGAAAACTCAATCCCAAGCTTTTCGCGGTTGTATTTTTCCATTCCAATAAAACCAGAAAAGCACTTTTTGTGCATCACATTATAGAAACCTTTGTGCTTAACATGAATACTTTGTCGGCATTCATAAGCATAAAAAGCCACAAGTAATGCAAAAGTAATTTTCAAAATGGGTGATTTATACACATTAGGTAAATATTTTTTTAGGTGGGTTCTAAAAATTCATTTTTTTAATTTTGATTCATAAAAAACCGCAGAACCCATTAACGATTTTTTATAAATCACAACAAAATTACAATAACT
>CAZGPW010000183.1:0-25949 GCA_964527535.1 uncultured Bacteroidales bacterium | reverse complement strand
ATTCCACAGCAAATTTTCAGGCAAAGCAAAATTGCAGTTGTGGGAAAACATACAATCCGGTCATGCCAAAATGGTGGTGGGAGCACGGTCGTCAGTATTCATGCCTTTCACAGACCTGGGGCTTATCATCGTTGATGAAGAGCATGACAGCAGTTTTAAACAATCTGAACCGGCACCGCGATACAACGCCCGTGATGTGGCAGTGATGATTGCTCATGGTAATTGTATTCCTGTTGTGATGGGCAGCGCTACCCCAAGTAGTGAATCTTATTACAACGCAATGAAAGGAAAGTACAAAATGGTGGAGCTAAATCAGCGTTACCGCAACATGCCGTTGCCAGATATCAGGTTGCTGGACGTACGAAATGCCCGTAAACGAAAAGTGATGCAGGGCGAATTTCACCCGGATACATTGAAAGCAATAGGCGGGGTATTAAAACGTAAGGGACAGGTTATTGTGCTCAGAAACCGGAAAGGATTTGCCCCTGTTCTCATCTGTCACGACTGTGGTTGGAAAGCAACCTGCCCCCATTGTTCTGTGCATTTGACATACCACAAACAAACGGGAAAACTGAAGTGCCATCACTGCAGTTATACAATAAAAGTGCCTCCGGCTTGCCCTGAATGTGGTAACCCTGACCTGAAATACCTGGGATACGGCACGCAAAAAGTGGAAGAAGATTTGCAGGCAACATTTCCCGATGCCATAATCACCCGTTTTGACCAGGATAGCCTGACATCCGGTAATACATACCAAAAAATTATCAATGGGTTTGAAAACGGAAAAACAGACATATTGGTTGGTACCCAAATCCTGACCAAAGGCCTTGATTTTTTAAACGTCAGGCTTATTGTGGTTTTGCATACAGACCAAATGCTGACTTACCCGGATTTCAGGTCTTTTGAGCGGGGGTTTCAGATGCTGGAACAGGTAAGCGGGCGTACCGGCAGGCATAATAAGGAAGCTGAAGTGCTGATACAAACTGAATTTACCGGCCACCCCATTTTACAATCTCTGACAAAACATGATTATAAAGATATGATGCACACAGAATTGAGTGAGCGGCGGCAACTGAAATACCCACCTTTTGTGCACCTGATACACATTTATTTAAAATCTTCACATGAATACCTGGTAATCAAGCGTTCGATGATATTGTACAATGAACTGAAACTGGAACTGGGTATCTTTGTTAACGAACCGGCTGTTCCGGTCACAGAAAAAGAATCCGGGCAATTCAGGAGATTCATTCAGATACGTTTACCCAAGGATAAAAAACTCATGCAACGGAAAAAATACATACAAAAAATTATCATTGGGTTTGAAAAATCACAAGCCGGCAAGAAACTTCGCATTATCGTTGATGCAGACCCGGTATAAATTACAATAGGAATAGTTTATTTTTTATTATTATTTTTACCCCTATTAACCAACCTCTTCTGAGATGAAAAAAATGACCATGCTTTTTGTTGTTTTAGTAAGTGCTGTGATGTGTTATGCCCAGTTGGAAACACGTGAAATTATGCACGATGATACCACCAGGAAATACCTTGAATACATCCCGGCCAATTATACCGGAAATGATGCTTTTCCTGTGGTGTTTGGCTTACACGGCCTGGGGGATAACATGAATAATTTTTACAATGTGGGAATGAATTACATTGCGGATACGGCAGGGTTTATCCTTATCATTCCCGAGGCACTTGAGTTTAGCATGATGGGATATACAATGACAGCCTGGAATTCAGGTGCTTCTTTAAATGGAATCACACCAAATACCGATGTGGACGATACAGGTTTTCTAATGTCGGTGCTGGATTCGCTGGAAAACCATTACACCATTGATACCACCCAGGTGTATTTTTTCGGTTTGAGTATGGGTGGTTACATGTGCAACAAACTGGCCTGTGAAAAAGCAGACCGGATAAATGCAATAGCCTCTGTATCCGGAACAATGGGCATAAATTATACCCCTGAACCCGTACTGCCCATTGCTTGCCTCCACATTCATGGTACCAATGATGAAACGGTGGCTTATACAGGAAATACTTCAGGCATGGATGCGGATTCGCTGGTAAATTTCTGGGTGGCTCATAACAACAACGATACGGCTGCCATTGAGTACACATATCCCGACACTGTAAATGATAATCTGGTTTTTGAAAGGTATGTCTATCCCAATGGTGATGCTCAGGTAGCACACATCAAAGTAATTAACGGTGAACATACCTGGTATTACACACCACAAAACGACATTGATTACGCCCGGGAAATATGGCGGTTTTTCAAATACCGGTTTCCTGAGACGGAGCAACAGTCAATTGCGTCTGTCACTGCCAATGCATTTGAAATGTTTCCGAATCCGGCAAGTTCATTAGTGAATATAACATTTAATGAAACCAATGCCCCCGATCTCATCAACATATACAACAGTTCAGGAAGCCTGGTAAAAACCATCACGCCTGATGATTTTCAATTTACGTTGAATGTCGCTGAAATGCCGTCCGGTATATATTACCTAAGTACTTCATCCGGCTCCCTTAATCGCAAGTTAGTAATTAACAGATAATACCAGGTTGCGTTCAACCTATCCTGACACCCGCTTGCGATGGGCAGGGGCTGGCAGGGCAGACAGAATTGAACACATGTCTGTATAAGGTATTTTCATACCGATATGTGTTCACTTCGGCAAGCTCACTTCGGCTGCGCTCAGCACATCGCAGTACATCGCAATTGTGTAATATTATTATTAATGTTATTGATAACTTTAAAAACAAGCCTATGAGCAATCATTCAGATCATTCTCACAACCATGAAAATCACCAACATCAGGAACAATCACATAGTTCTCATGACCATTCCGGCCACCATGCCATGATGATTAAAGATTTTCGAAAGCGGTTTTTGATTTCACTAGTCGCTACCCTGCCTATATTGATTTTATCACCCATGATACAAGGGATTGTGGGATATAGTATTGATTTTGATTATGCAGATTATGTGCTTTTTGCATTATCTGCATTTGTTTATTTTTACGGGGGTTGGCCTTTCCTTACCGGGTTAGTGGATGAGTTAAAAAAGAAACAGCCGGGAATGATGACCCTCATTGCTGTGGCCATTACCGTAGCTTTTGGTTACAGCTCGGCGACGACATTCGGGCTTGAAGGTAAAAAGTTCTTCTGGGAGCTGGCAACCTTAATTGATGTTATGCTGCTGGGACACTGGATTGAAATGAAGTCTGTCGTAGGGGCATCCCGTTCCCTTCAAAAACTGGTTGAGTTGATGCCTGATCAGGCACACATGTTAAAAAACGGAAGCATCAAAGATGTGTCTGTCGAAGAACTGAAAAAAGACGATATGGTATTGGTGCGTCCCGGTGAAAAAATGCCGGTAGATGGCATAATCACGGAAGGTGAAAGTGCCGTAAATGAATCCATGGTAACCGGGGAATCAAAACCAGTAAAAAAGGGGGAAAATAAAAAAGTGATTGGCGGAACAATAAACGGAAATGGATCGCTGAAAGTAAAAGTTCAACAGGTAGGCGAAGAGGCTTATTTAAGCAAGGTAATCAATATGGTACATGAGGCACAGGATAAAAAATCAAAAACACAACACCTGGCTGACAGAATTGCCTTTTTGTTGACAATTACGGCACTTACCATTGGGTTTGGGACACTTATTGCCTGGCTAATTCTGGATAAACCATTTGTGTTTGCTCTTGAGCGTATGGCCAGTGTGATGGTCATCACCTGCCCTCACGCGCTGGGGCTGGCAGTACCATTGGTGGTGGCCATCTCAACATCCATTGCTGCACAAAATGGATTGCTGATCAGAAATCGTACTGCCTTTGAAAACTCCAGAAAAATCAGCCTGTTGGTATTTGACAAAACAGGAACACTTACCAGGGGAAATTTTGGGGTAACACGCCTCGGACCTTTGAATAAAAAGTATGATAACAAAGAAATTCTGCGCCTGGCAGGTGCCCTGGAAGCAAAATCAGAACACCCGCTGGCTGATGGTATTATGAATAAAATAAAGCAAGAAAAAATTGAAGTGCCGGAGGCAAAGAACTTTAACGCTATAACTGGTAAAGGTATTGAAGCAGATGTGGAAAACAGAAAAGTGAAAGTGGTAAGTCCGGGATATGTGAGAGAACAAAACCTTGAAATACCCGATAAAGCCTTTAAAAATGAACAGGAAACCGTTGTATTTCTGATGATTGACAATGACTTGGCTGGTTTTATCGCTATGGCAGATGAAATCCGGAAAGAATCGTATAAAGCCGTAAAAACATTAAAAGACAATGGCCTGAAGGTATATATGATGACTGGTGATAATGAAAAAGTGGCCAAAAGCGTAAGTAAAGAATTAGATATTGATGGATATTACGCCGGGATTAAGCCGGAACAAAAATTTGAAAAAATTAAAGAATTTCAGCAAAACGGAGAGTTTGTTGCCATGACAGGTGATGGTATAAACGATGCTCCTGCACTGGCAGCAGCCGATGTGGGTATAGCAGTAGGTTCAGGTACCGATGTCGCAGCCGAGACAGCAGATATTATATTGGTAAACAGCAATCCCCAAGACATTGCATCACTGGTGATTTTTGGTAAAGAAACCTACAAAAAAATGATACAGAACTTTGCCTGGGCAACGGGTTATAATGTGGTTGCCATTCCACTGGCTGCAGGTGTGCTTTTCAGTGCCGGGATAATAATAAATCCGGCATTAGGAGCAATATTAATGAGCCTGAGTACAGTTATAGTAGCTGTTAATGCACAATTTTTAAAAAGAAAAATGAGTATAAACAATTGATTAATAGTGTCCGTCAATAATGTCCAAATGCATCGCTGAACGCGAATCGAAGTATGCTAATACGTCTTCTTTTTGTCGCCTTGAATATGGTGCACCTCAGACTTTTTATGCAGAGCCTGTTTGAGGATTTAAAGTAATTTTTTATTTTGTTTGTCTTTTTTCTTATTTTTGGGCAAAACAGAAATATTATGAAAATCAATTTTAAAAAGCAGGTTTTACCTCACATAGTAGCTGTATTGGGATTTTTTATCTTATCTGTACTTTACTTTTCTCCCGTGCTTAACAATCAGCGTCTTCAGCAACATGACTGGGAAGTTTACCAGGCCATGTCACGCGAATACAAAGAAGTGAAAGACAGCACAGGGGAAGGCCCCCTCTGGACAAACACCATGTTCAGCGGCATGCCTACGTATCTGATAACTACCCCAAAATCGCAGCTTGTTTTTTCTAAAATTGGTTATATTATGAATTTTGGCAACTGGCGGCCTATAGCTCACCTGTTTTATTATTTGCTTGGTTTTTATATTTTGCTTTTGGTATTCAAAGTAAAACCCTGGCTTAGCATGGCCGGGGCAACGGCGTTTGGGTTTTCATCTTATCTGTTTATTATCATTGCAGCAGGCCACGTTACAAAAGCGGTGGCACTGGGGTATATGGCTCCGGTTATTGCTGGCATTTACCTGGCTTATGACCGTAAACCCTTCTGGGGGATGATGCTGATGTCATTTTTTCTGATTTTACAGATGCTTACAGGGCATTTTCAGATTGTTTACTATACCGGTTTGACAGCGTTGATTTTGGTTATATTTTACCTTGTTGATGCCATCAGGCAAAAGTATATCCCCAAATTTTTGAAAGCAAGTGGATTGTTGTTGGCAGGGGTTATCATTTCTTTCGGTGCCAATGCCACGCCTTTGTTAACAACCTACGAATACGGTGAGCACTCCATACGAGGGCCCAGTGAACTCAGTACAAACAAGGAAAACCGTACCACCGGCCTCGACAAAGACTACATCACCCAATGGAGTTATGGCAAAGGCGAAACCTTCACCTTGCTAGTTCCCAATTTCAAAGGGGGCGCCTCAGGTGGCAAACTCGACAAAGACAGCGAAACCTACGATGTAATGAAAAAGTACCTCGGCCCTGAATCTGCCGGGTCCATCATTAATCAAATGCCGTTGTATTTTGGCAAACAACCCTTTACTTCCGGCCCTGTATATATCGGAGCGTTTGTTTTCTTCCTGTTTGTTTTTGGTTTGTTCCTTGTGAAAGGGAAAATCAAGTGGTGGTTGCTCACGGCCACTGTTTTATCCATCTTTCTTGCCTGGGGAAAAAACATGATGTGGTTTACAGATATATTCCTGGATGTTGTTCCCGGCTACAATAAATTCAGAACCGTATCCATGATTCTTGTCATTGCGGAATTTGCGATGCCATTGCTGGGATTCCTTGCGATCAGGGAGTTGTTTAAAGAAGCAGGAAATAATAATAAGCGTGTTTTTAACGCACTGAAAATTTCAGGCGGGCTGGTGCTTGGTTTCTTGCTGCTTGTTATTGTAGCCCCCGGCATTACCAATCCAAAAACAGAAAAAGACGGACAACTGGTAGAACAAATATTCCAGGGCGCTGAGGACAATCCCCAATACCGGCAAATGAAAACACGCATGATGAACGAGTACATTCCTGCCTTACATGCAGATCGTAAATCCATGGTCAGGAAAGACGCACTTCGATCCTTCTTTTTTGTGTTGCTGGGCATTGGTGTTGTTTTCCTTATCTACAGAAAGAAAATTAAACCTGAACTGGCGTATGCTTTACTGTTTTTGATTGTTGTTGTTGACCTTTGGCCTGTCAACCGGCGGTATTTGAACGAAGAAAATTTTGTGCCCGAAAGGCAATTCCAAACCCCCTATACAAAATCTAAAACCGATAAAAAAATACTCAAAGATAAAGCCCCCCATTTCCGGGTGGCTAACTTAACCGTAAGCATGTTCAATGATGCCAGCACATCATGGCACCACAAATCAATTGGGGGATACCATGGTGCAAAAATGCGGCGTTACCAGGAACTTTATGATTCCCTGCTGTTCCAGGAAGTAATGAGCGCAAAAAACCTTGCCAATTTTGTGTTTCAATCCAATCAACAAAACATAGAACAAATCAACGGCATGTTTAATGGTAACTTTGAATCTATAGCCATGGATATGTTAAACACAAAATATATCATCATACACCCGGAGGTGCAGCCCATACAAAATTATTCAGCTTGTGGTAATGCCTGGTTTGTAAATGATTATAAATTGGTGAAAAACGCTGATGAAGAAATTAACAGCCTCAAAAATATCAACCCGCATAAAGAAATTGTGGTAGATGAACGGTATGCTGACCAGGTAACAGAATGTTCCACTGCACACGATACCACAGCAAGCATCACCTTAACTTATTATTCCCCGGATAAACTGAAATACAATTATTCTGCGAGTAAAGAACAATTGGCGGTATTTTCTGAAATCTACTACCCCCATGGATGGGAAAGTTTTGTTGACGGGAAAAAATACCCGCATTTCCGTGCCAATTATGTGCTTAGAGCCATGTGTGTGCCACCGGGAAAACACAACATTGAATTTCGTTTTGAACCAAAATCTTATACCACCGGTAATGCAATCAGCCATGCTTCATCAGCCCTTTTCTTTTTGTTGCTGCTTGGAGGGTTGTTTGCTGAATTCAAAAAACGCAAAAGGAAATCCTGATTATGAAAAACAACAACAGTCAGGCTGTAAACGCTTGACTGTTGTTTTATTATTTTATAACCAGTTTTTTAACGCCTGAAAAAGATTTGCTTCTGACTTCAACAAGGTATATACCGGGGGCAAATCCGGAAACATCAACCAGGCCACCTGTAAATTTCATATCTTCAAGCACTATTTGACCGGTTATGTCATACACAATTAATTCAACAGAAGCGTGCAGAATGTCAATATACACATTTTTATGTGCCGGATTCGGATAAATTCTGAACCCATCATTAAACAGGTCTTCAATGTTTTGAACAATAATGTTATGACAGGCAGATGTATCCACGCATCCATTCAGGGTAATCTGAACCGCATAATTTCCAGTTTCATCCGGGGAAAATGATTGCAAAACAGCTCCATCAACCGGGAACATATCATTGTCACAATTCAGCCACTGATAATCAGCTACATCCTGATTTGCCATAAGGCTTGTATCGGCATGCACAACTGATGTATCCACAACGGTTATGCTGAGGTCAAATGTCATGATGCTGTCACAGCCAACGGTATTTGTCACGGTATCGTAATAAATCCCGGAATTGTACACTATCTGTCCCGATGGCATCATAAACGAATCGCAGGCATGGATATCCTGTTCGGAAAATGTACTTTCCAGCACCGTTAAATCAATCTCTATGACAGAATCGCAAAGTGCAGCATTGGGAATGGTATCAAAGTACACACCTGATTCAGTGTACAGATTACCTGCCGGTGATGCATAAACATCACAAACTACTTCTGTCAGGTTGATGTAGGTGCTTTCACGAATGTTGAGTGTGATTTCTATGATGCTGTCGCACATACTTTCATTCATTATTGTATCATAATACACTCCGCTTTCGGTGTACAGATGTCCGGCGGGAGACAAATATACATCACAGGCATCTTCATCAATGCTTGCATAAGTAGTTGTTCCCAGATCAAGCGATATTTCTATAATGCTGTCGCAACCAACACCATTTGGAATGGTGTCGAAAAACACTCCTGAACTGTACCACACCTGTCCGGAAGGGGCAATAAACGAATCACAGGCATGCACATTCATTTCCGCATACGTACTTTCCAAAACTGTCAGGTTGATTTCTATGATTGAATCACATAACATATAATTGGGTATCGTATCGTAATGTATTCCCGATTCAGTTAAAATTGCTCCCGAAGGCGCTTGATAAGCATCACAAACCTCTTCGTTTATCGTGCTGTTTGTTGTGCCGATGACATGAATTAATTCTGTGATTGTACTGTCTGCATTTGTTGAGGTATCTGTAACGGTAAGGCTTACCAGGTAATTCCCGGTTTCGTAATATACATGGGATGCAGCAGAGTCTGAGCTAATTGCACCGTCGCCAAAATCCCAAAAACAGCTATCGCCATCGATGCTTGCATTTTGGAAATTAATAATCGTCGAATCGCAGTTTTCAATGCGGTTATAAGTAAATTCAGCAATTGGCAGCGATATTTTTTCTATGGTATCCACGGTTGGTGAAGACCACATTCCCAGCGTGTCCTTAAATTGATAATGCAGGGTATATTCGCCTTTCCACATTTGTGTCATATCAATTTGTTCCTGCAGGGAAAAGAAAGCTTGGGAGGGGATTACGGGATTTATAACAGCGCTACTAAAATCATCATCAAACCAATAGCGATATGCAGTGATTTCATTATTCATTGTCAGCGTTTCCTGTACCTTATAAATAAACTGCGAAACGGTGCTGCTCCATTGGCCTCTGCTATCTAAAAACCGCATATAAAAAATGTGTACGCCTGGGTTTAGATTGGTGGCATCAATATCGGTTGCCAGCATTAGGTTTTGCGTTCCGGTAACGGGTTCAGTAATGGCCTGATCATACGTATCATCAAACCAATACTGATAAGCTACAATATCATTTGAGGCGAGACCGCCCTGGTCCTCAGCCATCTTGTAAAAAAACTGTGCAACCGGACTGCTCCATTGTCCCCGTTCATCCTGGAAACGCAGGTAAAAAATATGCACACCGGAACTGAGTGCAGTTGCATCAATATCAGAAAGCAACTGGAAATTTGAGGTGGATGGGATGGTTTGAGAAACAGCTTCATCGTATGCATCATCAAACCAATATTGATATCGTGTGTTTCCATTATTCTGGACAGAAACCTGTTCTGAAAATTTATAGAAAAATTGCGCTGTCGGTGAGCTCCACTGTCCCCTGTTGTCTTTGTAACGAATATAAAAAATGTGTACTCCGGACGCCAATGATGTTGCATCAATGTCTGTCAGCATTTGATAATTCTGCGAAGCTGTAACTGTTTGGTTAATTGCACCATCAAAGTCATCATCAAACCAATATTGATATTCGGTAATTTCATTGGTTGCACCAGCTCCTTGTGTGGAAATACGATATATAAACTGAGCCACCGGACTGCTCCACAAACCATTGTCATCCTTAAAGCGAAGGTAGAAAATATGTACGCCGGGTGTCAGATGAGACGCATCAATATCTGTCTGAAGGTTTACTGTTTCGCCGGGTGTAAGTGTTGTTGTTGTAGCCACATCAAAATCATCATTGAACCAGTATTGGTATGCATTGATTTGATTCTGTGCAGACAAAGCCAGGCTGCCAAGCAAAATTGATGTTATGAAAATCAGGCGTTTCATAATTAATTATCCTGAGCGTTAACTTCAACATCCACATTAAGAAAACCATTCTCATCTGTGCCGGAGCTGATGGTTTTTGCACTGATGTGTGGATTTTGAGGAACGAATCCTTCTTTCAAAGGGAATAATCCGCCATAAATCCCTGCCTGCGTACCATCGTCTCCCAGGTAAGTAGTTTCAGCCACGGGGTCTAAATGGTAGTCATCTCCAAAACTGAATGGATATGCAGGTACGGTAATAAAAACCGTTGCCAAATCCACATCTTTATAATTGTTTACATCAATCGGTGTGCTGCCAAAATCGGGTGAAGCATGCTGGGTTACACAATTTTGTGCTGTGTTTGAAGCCCCATCAATCAAATATGGATTTGTTGCATGAAAAATACAATTGCTGAACACGTTGGTGTTTGAATTTGTGATGATATCATAACTTGAACTTGATGGATTATACAAAAATGACGAGTTTTTTATCGAGTTTGAGTTTGAATGATAGATTCTTTCATTAAAAATGCAGTTTGTTATAAGGCTATTGGTAACCCCGTCCAAATCCAGCCTGTTGATAAAAACCGATTGAATAAACGCATAATTTGTTCTTAAAGTTGAAGGGGTTCCACCATATCCAAAATCCAATTGAGCATCAAATTTACAGCGCACAAAGGATATATCATTGACAACCTGAGAGAAATTCTCACTAATGTTATGGGCAAACTGTATGCCTTCAAAATACAGTCCATCAGCGCCATTTGAAATATTAATGGTTCCACTTATTTGTGTGATGTAGGTTGCCGCCGTAGAGTCGGGGTGAATGCCGGCACCGAATATTTTCAATCCTTTTTCAAAGCTGGTTGGAGCTGCAAATCCGCCACCCGAAAGATAGAGCGTGTCGCCGTTTTCAGCAAGGGTATAAGCATCATCAAAGGCTGTGTTACCTGTAAAAACAGCAGTTGTGTCGGTGCTGTGTAACACAATCACCGACTGCGCCATGATATAATTCGCAAAAACAAGCGCAATTAAAATGAGGATAATTTTTTTCATCGTTTTAAGTTTTAAAATAGTTTATCTAAAGGTAATTCTTTTTTCTATTCGTCTTGAGCACTGACATCAAATTCCACTGGCAAATTTCCGGATTGATTAGTATTGTGCTCAATCATTTTTGAAATAATATGAGGATTTTTAGGCATAAATCCCTCTTTTAATGGAAACAGTCCGCCATAAATTCCGATTTGACCACCATCTGTTCCCGGATAATTTGTAATTGCATCTGGTTGCGGATGATAATCATCAGTATAATCAAAAGTAGAGGATGGAACATTTAAATAAAAACCAGCCAAGTCGACTCCTTTGTAATTATCGATTTCTGTTGGTCCTGTTCCCAGATTTGGTGTTGCATGAACAAACAAATTATTATAATAAATATTACTCGATCCAAAATTGTCAACATTATTCGTAGATAGATGAAAAACATTATTACGAAAATTATTTGACGAACAAGAATTAAATACATAATAAATTCCATCATACAAAAATACATTATTTGAAAAATCATTAAAGAGCGAATAATAAATACGACCTTGAAATATACAATTTGAAATAGTAGCATAAATCACTCCTTGTATATCCAGATTTCCTATGAAAACACATTCGGTTAAATGATAGTTATTTGAATTTGCGCTCGGAGTACCACTTGCACCAAAATCTATACTTGCAAATTCACATCGTGAAAACATCAAATCATCAACTACATATGATTGATGTTTTGATACCGCTCCTTCAAACACAATCCCCTCAAAACGACTGCTGTCTGCTCCGGTCATTAAATTTACATTGGTCAAGATGCGAGTTGTTTGTGTTGCAGCACTGCTATCAGGATGAATTCCGGCTCCAAAAACATATAATTGCTTTGCAATATTTGTTATTGAAAAAGCACCTCCGGATAAATAAAGCGTATCTCCGTTATTTGCAAGGTTATATGCATCTGATAATGATGCACTGCCGGTAAATGAAGCTGTTGTATCTGCACCATGCAATACGACAACATACTGGCTGCTAGCGGAAAAGCTCACTACGGCCAATAATAGAATAAACAAATATTTTTTTTTCACTGTCTTTTATTGTTGATAAATAATTTCGTCAAATATACGCATCCATTTCCAGCTTTTGATTACGTTCTTAGATATCGCACCAAAAAGCATATAAAAATACACAAATATTTAATTAGAAATATTTTTTTTTAAAAAAAGATCGGATTACTGTAAATTTGTGGGGTAATACAGGGATTCAATTTCTCTTGTTATGGGTTTTAGCCTTATTCTTGATTACATCCGGGAAATAAATAATAAGGGGTTGTTGAAAAGCACTTAACAAAAATGAACGCAACGGGGCAAATACGTCTTTTGCTTGTTGTCTGAAATATGGTGTACATCAGGCTTTTTCAGCAGGCGCTAATAAACTAAAGTAACACTACCTGATTTTACTTGTGCCCCTTTGAACAGTTTTATCACATAAATGTATGTCCCGGTAGGTGCTTTTTTCCCTGTAAGTGTGGTGCCTTCCCAGGGGTCATCTCCGTAATGGCCTTCATACATTACTTGACCCCAGCGGTTAAAAACCTGTACATGATGTTTTGGAAACATCTCCAGGTTTTCAATGATCCATGTATCATTGTTTCCATCGCCATTAGGTGTAAATGCGTTGGGAATTTGAAGGCACTCGACCGGAACGTCAACCAATGATATTGTTTCAAGTTCATATTCACAGCCGTTGGCATCTATAATGGTAATGTTGTAATTGTCCTCAAACAGATTATTTAAATATGGCAATTTGAATGAATACGTATCCCAATAAAATGTGTATGGTTCGGTACCGCCTTGTACATCCAGTTCAATGTAGCCATCGTTGTTGCCGATGCAACTTGGATCCTGGGAAACATAATCGGCTGTCAACGGAGCCGGTTCGTAAATGTTAATACTTGTGTCAGCGGTACATCCGCGGGAATCTGTCAGGGTTAGGTCATATTGCCCGGACATCAGATTAAACAATGTTGAATTTGTCGTTGTGTTACCATTGAAATGCCACTCATAACTATAAGGTGGAGTTCCATTTAATCCACCGGCACTGATTTTTCCGTCCTGATAGCCATAGCAGGAAATATCTCTTTTTATGATATCTATACCCAATGCTTCCTCCGGCTGATCGATAAACACGCTGTCAGAATTCTGACATCCGTTTACATCGGTGACAACAAGGTGGTAATAGCCGGATGGTTGATCCATGAGGGAATCCTGGGAAGATAAACCATTCCAGTCATAGCTGTATGGATATGTGCCACCATCAACTATTGCAACCGCATAGCCATCTGAACCACCATAGCAGCTTACGGGTTCTGTAAGGAAAGATACTGTAATGGGCTGTGGATCTGCAATGTAATGGGTATTTGAGCCCGAACAACCCAGGTCGTCATTTACGGTCACGGAATATGAACCTGCCCCCAGTCCATCAATGGTTTGTGTGTTTTCACCGGTATCCCAGGAATAATCCAGGGGAGGGGTTCCATCAGTACAATTTGCGGTCAGTACAGCATTTGAATCTCCATGACAGACCAGAGGTGTTTCTGTGATGTTGACGGTTAGGTTGCCATGTGTGGGGACTGTCATGGTTAGTTCAGCGGAACATCCTTCAGCATCGGTAACCGACACGGTATAATCTCCGGCAGTCAATCCTGTCTGTGTTGATCCGCCAGTACCAAAGCCTTCCCAGTTATAAGAATATCCACCATTTCCACCTGTAACTGTGACACCACAGGCTCCGGGATTGATACCGCAGATTACAGGTGAAACGTTTGGTTCGAGTTCCAGGGCATCGGGTTGGTCAATGGTTGCAGATGTAATGGCTTCACATCCGTTATCATCTGTTACCGTAACCAGATATACCCCGGCTTCAACATTATTAAGTGTAGCCCCTGTTTGTTGGTTGCTCCATTCAAAGCTATAGCTTCCGGTGCCTCCTGAAGCCTGGGCTGTTGCTGATCCATCAGCATCGCCATAGCATGTTACATCTTCAGCGTTGGTAATGCTGATGCTTAATTCAGGGGGATTGCTTAGGGTAATGTCCTGTGTTGATGTACACCCCCATGTATCTTCAACAATTACCGTATAAGTTCCTGCCGAAAGGTTTTCAATGGTTGGGCCGACATCAATACCAGGCCAAATAAATACGGGATCTGCTGCCCCGGGGCTACTGACAGTGATGCTTCCTGTAGTATCGCCATAACAGAGCGGATCATTGGCTTCCACGATATCAACAGCTGGAAGATCGTGTACCTCAATGTCGTGGGTTCCGGTATTAGAACAATTTCCTGAGGTAACATCATAATATATGGTATGTGTGCCAACGCCGGCGATTCCGGGGGTAAATTCTCCTGTAACTGCATCGGTAATTCCTGTACCACTCCATGTACCTCCGGGTGTGGCCGCCGAGAATGTGTGAGGAGAATCATCAACACAAACATTATCCGGTCCGCTGATGGTGGCATCAGGAAGGGGTTCTACGGTTACATCCATAACGTATTGGTTATACTGCTGGCTGTCGTCCGGGGTGAATGTATATGCTGTTGTTCCTGCTGATGCCGTTGAAATTACGGATGGGGACCATGTGCCTGATATGCCGTTTAATGAAGTATCAGGAAGGGGGTCGGGTGTATCTCCTACGCAATAAGGACCCAAATCATCGAAGAGGGGATCAACAACGACTTTGCTTAAAATATAAGGATCGTCTGAAAAATCATTCCAGGCTGTTTCTTCAGCATAATCTAAAGGAGTAGCATTATTGACATAGCTTGATGGGATAGCTTCCCACTGCGTGTTTGATGAACTCCAGTTTGCAATGCCTTCCCATGCACCGTCTGTGCCTGTGTTAAAGAAAATATCCATGGTCACCGCTGATGTGCCTGATGTCCTGTTGATCTGATGATAGAAGAGGGAATTCACTTCAGATACAGCAGGCTCCAAACTGGTGATGTCATAGTCTTCAATGCTGGCATCAAGATTAGCCATCCTAACGGTATAGGTGTTTGATACGGAATTTTCCGGTGTAATTTCAACAGGCCTGTAACGGGTTACACCAAGGCTTGATCCAACAGGGAATAAATAGGTACTGGTAAGGTTTGTGTTTCTTGATAAAAAGCCACCATTGAGGCTGGACACAAAGCCGGTAGTGCGGATGATGGCCCCCTGATTGGTGTTTTCCATGAAAAACACATGGGTTTCCGTTTGCAATTCAAGGTGCTTTAGATCAAGTATGCCCGTACAGTACTGATCGATTTGCTGGGTTTTAAGACCGGTTCCATCCAATGTCAGATTATGAAAGCTGGTAGGCGTGGTGCCACCTAGCAATTGATTGTCTCCTTCAAAGAAAACAGTGCCTGTGCCGGCATTGAAGGTGTTGTTGTTGTACCAATCCCCGAGAAGGCGAATATAGCCATTGCCTGTAATGGTAGCATCGTTGGTGATGTCATTGAGCACGTACATTTCAGCGTTTACTCCGCTGTTTTCAGCCACGGTCATTTCTCCCTCGCTGTTATGTACGCTTCCATCCACGTATATATATGAACCTCCACGAGCATCAATGTAGCCGCCGTTGTTCATCAATACCTGTGAATGAACAACAATACAGGGTAGCATGAACAAAATCAAAATGAAAAGTATGTTGCTGAATAATTTATTCATTTCTATATTTTGATTTTTTACGTAATGCTTTATCTCGCCATATAAGATATTCTGTTTGCCTTCTAAATAATTCTTCCCATGAAGGAGGATTCTGCTTAGTTTGATTTAGCAATTGAATGTATTTTTCCGTTTTAGTCTTATCATGTACAGTTATTTGAGAAGCATTAAATTGTGGAAATGTTAAATTCTCTTTAAAAGCATTAATCACCATTGTGTAATATGCTTCTCCTTGTGGACTATCAAATTTACTTACAGTATCATAGGTAATAAGATGAACGGAAAATTTAATCCTTGCTATTTCATCATCAGTAAAATCATTTGCTGACTGTGCAAAGAAACCACTACTAAAAATTAACATTAACAGAGATAAAACTATTGACTTTTTCATATTTTACAGTTTTTAGATTATCAGATTGAATTATTATTTATAAACAACTCCCGTTAACATGCTTCCATAAATAAGATCATAGCCACCAGCTCCAGCCCTATCCATTAGTGAATAGGTAAATGTTCCTAAACCCGGAACATCAACCCATTGCACAAAAATAGTATTGTCTGCATCACTACTGCTATAAATTGAAGTTTCTGCAATTTCTGTCCCGTCACGCCAAATACCTAATGATACATAAGAAGTGGTACCATCTTTTGCATAATCAAATTCTCCAAGAAGTAAAACTTTATCGGTAGCACTATTAGTAGTAACTGTTATTGTTTTTCTTGTATTATCTGATCCATAGGGCGATGTTGTTTCATCATAAATAACCGGTTGAACAGGAGGTGGCTGCCAGGATGCATTCCCATTGGCATCGTCAGATGTTAGTACCTTATCAGTGTCGGGGTTCCCGCCCCTGATGCGCACACGGCCGTCAACATCAAGTTTTTGAGATGGAGAGGTAGTTCCAATCCCCACATTAACTCCGTCATCATAGATGGGAGCGCCGGTACAAACTGCAGTTGTTCCATCGGATTTTATGACATAATTGGCATTGTTACAT
Source organism: uncultured Bacteroidales bacterium (assembly GCA_964527535.1). Taxonomy (GTDB): domain Bacteria; phylum Bacteroidota; class Bacteroidia; order Bacteroidales; family ML635J-15; genus JAQIBY01. Next base: position 8,986 of record CAZGPW010000183.1, on the reverse strand, counting down.
CCAACTGGCCCTGTTGGTCCGGTTGCCCCTGTAGCACCAGTAGTCCCTTGAGGTCCTGTAGGCCCTGTAGCGCCAGCAGGTCCGGTAGGTCCAGTTGGTCCGGCAATACCCTGAGGCCCCTGTGGTCCTGTAGGCCCTGTGGTTCCGGCGGGTCCGGTTGGCCCGGTTGGTCCGGCAATACCCTGTGGTCCTTGTGGTCCCGTAGGCCCGGTAACGCCAGCAGGTCCGGAAGGTCCTGTTGGTCCGGCAATGCCCTGTGGCCCTGTTGGTCCGGTAGGTCCGGTAGGTCCAACGGATCCTGTGATGTTGCATAAAGAATACCATTGATCAGGCACAGCCCTGTAAAAAACGATACAGGCTGAATCAGTATCAAACACCAACAATCCGTCAGCCGGATTAGCAATGTTTTGCCTTTGAACTGATGTCATCCTGGGAATAAGTAATCCCTTTGTGGTTGAATTCACTTCCAGAATGCTGGATGGGTGTGGAACTATAGGGGTATCGGAAATTCCAACATTTTCATTTTGGCCATAACTCTTTAGGGGAGTGTTAACAAGAAGCCCCAAGCTCAACCAAATGATCAATATTGTGTGTATATTTTTCATAATGTTTTGGTATTATTTTGTAAAACAAATGGTAAAAACAACAGAATTCTTTATTTATTAACCATAAAAATACTAAAAATTTACTTACATAATTATAAATATTTCTTAGATATAAAAAAATTATACTTCATGGGATTCCGGATTTACAAAACGCCGGTATTTGAAGTCCAAAACAGACATTGCTTTAACTCCATGTTAACGTATTTAGTAACTTGCTTGCTGTCACCGTAAAAACAGGGCGTCGCAAATATAAAAAACAATAAAAATATATAAAAACATGTATTATATCAATTAATTAGGTGTTTGAAATTTTATTAGACGTTTTTTGTTTAACGTATTTGTAACAAATAATCAAAATATAAAGTACTAAATAAGCAATAATTGCGCATTTTTAGTTAATTTTGTGTTAAGCAAATTAAATGCAAACGTTGTTATGTGTACAAAAAAAATGGGTGTGAAGCTATACCTTTTGTTAATTATAGCGCTGGTTTCATTTACCTACGTCAATCATTTTCACAATCCTTTTCATTTTGATGATTTTCACACCATTGTGAATAATCCACACATAAAGGAATTGAGTTTTGATAAGGTAAAATTATATTTTACGGATGTATCAACTTTTAGCAACATGCCCACAAACCAGGGTTACCGTCCCATTGTAACGCTTAGTCTTGCAATTGATTATTGGATAGCCGGTGGGATGGAACCGTTTTATTTTCATTTGAGCATGTTCTTTTGGTTTCTCATTCAACTGGTTTTTATGTTTTATTTATTCAAATGCCTTTTACAGAAAGTTTCAGATATTAAATTCATCAATGTTATTGTGTTCTTTTCTGTGTTGTGGTATGGATTGCATACGGCCAATGCAGAGACTATAAACTACATAATCATGAGAGGCGATAGCCTCTCAACTATGCTTGTTGTGTTGGGGTTGTTCCTGTATGTCAGATTCAAATCAAAACGAAAATACGGGTTGTATCTTATTCCTGTTGTGTTGGCGATCCTGACCAAACAAACAGCGGTGATGTTTTTTCCCATACAATTTGTTTATGTGTTGTTATTTGAAAGTGATGCCAGCCTTTATGACCTGTTCAGAAAAAAGCGATTGTTTAAAAGCGTTTTTCTAAAAACATTGCCTGCCTTCCTGATCTGTTTTGTGCTTGGTTACATTGTATTTGTCATGCAACGGGATGAAGCTATGGTTGAGATTTCAAACCTTGATTATATGATTACTCAGCCCTTGGTAATGCTTCGTTATTTTGTGTTGTTTTTCTTTCCGGTACGTTTATCTGCTGATACCGACTGGCAGGTGTTTCAAACTGTTTTTGATGTACGGGCAATCCTGGGGTTTGTTTTTGTCATCGGGCTCATTGTATATGCGTTCAAAGCATCGGGGAAAAAGGAGACCCGTCCTGTTTCTTTTGGCATATTGTGGTTTTTTCTGGCGTTGATGCCTACTTCCAGTTTTATTGCCCTGACACAGGTCACAAACGATCACAGGATGTTTTTTCCGTTTGTTGGTTTGGTATTGGCAGTGCCGTGGTGGTTTGCTTTGCAACTTAAAAAGTACGAAGCAAAAATTAAGGCTCAAAAATGGTTAAAGTATCTTATCGTTGTTGTAGCGGTGGCAATTTTGGTGTTGAATGCGTATGGTACCTTCAGACGAAATCAGGTATGGTCTTCAGATGAATCTTTATGGTATGATGTAACGGTTAAAAGCCCGCGTAATCCACGGGGGTTGATGAATTATGGCCTGACACAAATGCAAAAAGGCAATTATGAAACGGCACTTGAATATTATAATAAAGCCCTCCGGTTAGACCCTGATTATGTTTACCTTCATGTTAACCTTGGCATATTGAAAAATGCCATGGGCAAGCCCGGAGAAGCGGAAAAGCATTTTTTAAAGGCTGTTAAATACGTTGCTCATCCCAGTCCCCCATATTATTATGCCAGGTTTTTAAAATCGCACGCTCGTATTGACGAAGCCATATACTATTGCAAACGCAGCATTCACATCAGCTATACATATATGCCAGCACGGCACTTGTTAATGGACTTGTATTTGATCAGAAAGGATAAAGAAAAACTTATTAAGCTCATTGACGAAACCCTCGACATTAATCCGGGTAATAAATATGCGAAGGAAATGCAGGAAAAGGTTAAGACCATTGAGCAAAGCAAATTGCAGCAATTGAAATCCACGGTAAAGGAAGCCCCTACACCTGAAAATTATTTAAATTTGAGCCTTGAATATTATCAGCATGGTATGTATGAAGCATGCATTGATGCCTGTTATAATGCCCTTGAACTCAATCCCGATTATGAGCAAGCTTACAATAATATATGCAGTGCTTATAACCAGCTCGGTGAATATGAAAAGGCCATTGAAGCGTGTGAAAAAGCGTTGGAAATCAACCCTGAATTTCAACGGGCAAAAAACAACCTAAACTATGCGCATCAACTGCAGTCTAAAGACAGGTAACTTATAAAGCGGGGACTTTATTTTTTAGTCCATTCGTCCCAATGCACCATGTTGTCATCGTAGCGGTATTGCGGAGGTAGATGTTCTGCCGGTTCGCCGATGGGAAAAACAGCAAATGGCTCAAGGTGCCCGGGGATGTTCAGGGTTTCCCTGACGCCTTTTATGCGCGGGGGTACGCTCCATGTAGCAATCCATACCGTGCCGAGGCCAAGCTCATGGGCTGCCAGGTAAATGTTCTGGGCTGCACAGGAACAATCCTGCGGGTAGAAACCGGGAAAACCTTCTTTGGATTTATCGCCTAAAATAGCGATGGCTACCTGAGCCTGACGGAACATATCATTGCCTTCGTCAATCTTATCGGCGAGGGCGTTTAGTTTGGCTTTATCTCTGACCACAACAAATTCCCATGGGCGTCCGTCACCGGCACTGGGGGCATTCATGGCCGCTTCCAGTATTTTTTTTATTTGTGTATCGGTTACTGGGGTATCCTTAAACTGGTGGATACTCCGGCGTGTCATTATTGCTTCTAATGTGTTCATATTTCTGTATTTATTTTGTTTCGAATATCTAAAAAAATCAGATGAAAAGCAAATATATAAATTGAGGTGTTTAACTAATTACAAATAAGGTTCTACTGCAAACTTAGTGGGGAATGATTGAATTATTACTGTTGAGTGAAAATTAGGAATTAGAAAAAATAAACGCTCATCAATAAATATTATACTGTCAGGGCTAAAGCCCATTCCATCTTTCATATTCTTATCACCCCGACCTATAGGACGGGGTTTTGAGGCGAAGTATAAAATAGAAAGGACTTTAGCCCTGATATTTAACCATTTTGAAGTGCAATTGGTAAAATATTCCACGAAATTTGCAGTAGAACCAAATAACTAAACGTATATCAGTCTATTAACTTTAGTAATAGAATGAACACCTCAATATGTAAATTTTGTCCCCTTTGTGTGATGCGGATAAAGCGTAAAGTCACAATTTTTATCCTGGCATCTTTACAGGTAATTTGCCGGTGTTTGTGCTGCTTTTATTTATCCGGGAAAACACCATTTCACTAAACAAAAGCCACCACTATATGTTTTAATGTTAAATCAACAATTAATTTATTATGGGTAATACAATTGACATCTTAAAACAGGCAATTCTGTTTGAACGCCGCGGCCAAGCTTTTTACACACAGGTTGCCAATCAAACAGATAACCCTGATGTGCAAAAGATTTTTCAAACCATGGCAGAAGAAGAGGTGCTGCACGAAAAGTTTTTGTCAGAACAATACAAATCATACAAGAAAGATGGAAAATTCTCTGTTTCCAAACTGCCAAAAGAAGAAGAAAAAGGCATTGCCGGACTGGTTTTGAATGAGGGTATGAAAAAGTCCATTGAAGCTGCAAGTTTTGAGGCGGCTGCCATTTCAGCAGCTATTGATATGGAAACAAAAGCCATTAAAGTGTATGCTGATCAGGCTGAAGCTGCCAGTGATCCTGAGGAAAAAGCATTGTATGAATGGCTGTCTGACTGGGAAAAAACACATCATAAAATCCTGCATGAGTTGGATGAAGATTTAAAACTCAGGGTGTGGAACAACAATCAATTCTGGCCATTTTAACGCACCCTGGTATAAGTTTAACTTTTTCGTTGAATCATCTGTAATGGTTTTTTTATAGTAATGGTGCGGTGATGTTTTGCAGCAGGACGGAGGCGGATTATCCTGTGGCTGCGGCAGGCAATGTTTCTGTGCCGTAACAGGAGCGACAACAGAAGCTCCCTGTTCCGGCATAACAGAACATGCCTGGAGGAGCCACAGATAGAAGCCGCAGGCCGGCCTTCAGCCATGCGCACTTTAAACCGCATGGATGAAGGAGCTGCCCTGATAATAAAAAAAGATGGGTATTTAACCGTAATTTTATTGTTTTAAATTATCCAATTGCGCTTTGATGAGCTGTATGTTTTCTTCGGCGTCGGCTTTTTTTTGTTTTTCCTTTGCTACTACCTGCTCAGGAGCGTTGTTGACAAAGCGTTCGTTGCTGAGTTTTTTCATGATGGTTTTCAGAAATCCCTGGTTATATTCCAGGTCTTTTTGCAGCTTTTTTATCTCTTCATCAGTGTTGATAAGCCCGGCTAAGGGGATATAGTATTCATTGGTGTTGACGATGAATGACGCTGCTCCGTTGATTTTTTCGTTGACATGTTCAATGGACTCAAGGTTACACAGCTTGCTTATTACCGGCTCAAAGACAGCGTTGTAATTTTTTTGATGGGGAATCAGCTTAAGCTCAAGTTTATTTTTCACCGGTATGTTTTTAGCTTTACGAATGGTGCGGATATTGCTTACCACTTCTTTTGTGATTTCAAAATCTTTAAGTTTTTTCTCATCATCATCTCCGGCATCAGGCCAGGGGGCAACCATAAGGCAATCGTTTTCATCCCGGATATCAATAAGGTGCCAGATTTCTTCGGTGATAAATGGCATGAACGGATGCAGCAGTTTAAGGAGCGTTTCGAAATACCCAATGGTAGATTTGAGGGTGTGTTTATCTATTGGCTGTTGATATGCCGGTTTGATGATCTCAAGGTACCATGAGCAGAAATCATCCCAGAACAGCCGGTAAACAGTCATCAGGGCTTCCGAGAGACGGAATTCATCAAATTGGTTGTTGAGTTTATTGATGTCATGATTGAGTTTGTTTTCGAACCATTTAGCGGCTTCAGCGGCGGCACGGGGTTGTTGTATCTGAGGATCGGGGTCCCAGGATTTTACAAGGCGGAAGGCGTTCCATATTTTGTTGGCAAAATTGCGTCCCTGTTCGGGGAGGCTGTCGTTGTACAGCAAATCACCGCCGGCGGGTGAGCAGAGCAACATGCCCATGCGTACACCATCTGCGCCGTATTTATCCATCAGTTTTATGGGATCAGGGCTGTTGCCAAGCGATTTCGACATTTTCCTCCTGTGGATATCACGCACGATGCCATGCAGATAGACATTTGAAAAGGGTTTTTCTCCTGCGTATTCATACCCTGCCATGATCATACGGGCTACCCAGAAAAACAATATTTCAGGGGCTGTTATGAGGTCATTGGTTGGGTAGTAATATGTAAAGTCTTTATTATCAGGATTCCGGATGCCATCAAATACAGATATTGGCCACAGCCATGAACTGAACCAGGTGTCAAGCACATCTTCATCCTGCCGGAGGTCGTTGAGGCTGAGGTTTGGGTTATTGGCTTTTTCGCGTGCCAGTTTCAGGGCTTCTTTTTCAGATTCGGCCACCACGTAATCGTTGTTGCCGGGCAGGTACCAGGCCGGAATGCGATGTCCCCACCAAAGCTGGCGTGAAATACACCAGTCGCGGACGTTTTCCATCCAGTGGCGGTATGTGTTTTTGAATTTGGGCGGGTGCAGTTTGATGTCATCGTTCATCACTGCGTCCAATGCCGGTTTTGCCAGCTTTTTCATTTCCACGAACCATTGCATCGACAGTTTTGGTTCGATAACAGCATCTGTGCGTTCGCTGCGTCCGACTTTATTGACGTAATCTTCGGTTTTGATAAGGGCGCCGCATTTTTCCAGCTCTTTGGCGGTCAATTCACGGGCTTCAAACCTGTCAGTGCCGACAAACAGTTCTGCCTTTTCATTGAGTGTGCCATCATCGCTAAAGATATCAATTGAATCAAGATTGTGTTTAACGCCGATTTCATAGTCATTGACATCATGAGCTGGTGTAATTTTCAGGCATCCTGTACCAAATTCCATGTCCACGTATTCATCTTCAATGATGGGCACGATACGGTTTACCATTGGAACAACTGCCTGCTTGCCTTTCAGGTGAGCAAAGCGTTTGTCGTTTGGGTTGATACACACAGCAGTATCGCCAAGAATGGTTTCGGGGCGGGTAGTGGCAATGGTCACATATTCATCGGGATTGTCTGCTACCTGATAGCGGACGTAATAGAGTTTTGATTTTTCTTCGGTGTAAACCACTTCTTCATCGGAGACGGCAGTTTTGGCCTGCGGGTCCCAGTTTACCATGCGTACACCGCGGTAAATCAGCCCTTTCTTATAGAGGTCAATAAACACTTTGATGACGGATTCGGAACGGATTTTATCCATGGTGAAAGCAGTGCGTTCCCAGTCGCAACTGGCGCCCAGTTTTTTGAGTTGTTCGAGAATAATGCCGCCGTGTTTTTCTTTCCACTCCCAGGCATGTTCCATAAATTCATCCCGGGAAAGGTCTCCTTTGCTGATGCCTTCGTCGCGGAGTTTGTTTACTACCTTTGCTTCGGTAGCAATGGATGCATGGTCGGTACCCGGTACCCATACGGTATTTTTTCCAAGCATGCGTGCCCGCCTTACCAAAATATCCTGGATGGTGTTGTTAAGCATGTGACCCATATGAAGCACCCCTGTAACATTTGGTGGCGGGATAACATTGACATAAGGTTCCCTGTTGTCGGGTTCTGAATGAAAATAACCTTTGTTCATCCAGTGTTTGTACCATTTTGATTCTGTTTTTTCCGGGCTGTATTTGCTTGGAATCGTCATAAATAAATGCTTTGTTTATAAGGCCACAAAAATAGTATGATTTTTTTAGAAGACAGATTTTTTGTTGATTTATGTTTAATGCTTGTTTCCGGGATAATTTGTGTAATTTTAACATCTAAACCGGGAAGCCTGCACGTAGTATCTGGCTTTTGTTGGCTCACAGCCGGGATGTGATACAAAAATAAATGCGTTGGTTATGAATAAGCATGTTTTTTATGATTTATTGGCTGTTCATGCCGGTGCATGGTTTTCCGGAAAAAAGAAATATTTTGCAAAAGGCATAGAAAGCCCGGGTTTTCAGGAATTGTTATCGGTGGTCCATCTAACAATGCCGGATGTTATGTCAGAAGGTACGTATGAGCTGGATGCAATGAGTCCGGACGGGGATGTTGATCCGGCCTTCAGGGTTGAAAAATGGGTTGGAGCAGAATACCCGACTATCATTTATCACCATGGCAATAATGAGCGGCCATTTGACTATCGTAAAACTGCAAAAAACAGTTTTTTCAATATTATTGTGAAAGAAAAGGAACAGGTTAAGGCTAACCTGATTAATGTACGGGCACCATTCCATAATGACTCACTAAAGTCATATCAAAATAAGCTTGTTTATCTTCATAAATTTATGACGATGATTGCAACGTCGGTGAAACTTATAGAGTTGATAAGAGCGCATATTAACACATTGGGCAATGCCCCTGTAATTGTAAGCGGGATAAGCCTTGGCGGATTTGTCACCAACCTGCATCGTACTTATTACAACAGTGCGGCATTTTATGTTCCGCTTTTGGCCGGTACATATATGGGGGAATTGTTTTTACAGAGCAAATACAAAAAACTTACCAGTGCTAAAGCGCTTCAATCACCGGATAAAATAAGACATTTGTTAAATTTTGATGGTGATTATAAAAAGCAAACCGAAGCAAATGTTTTTCCGTTGCTGGCCAGGCATGATCAATATGTTGAGTATGATATCCAGAAATTAAGTTACGACGGAAATCCGGTACAGACAATTAATGCAGGTCATGTTACGGGGGCTTTGAACTTTAATGTGCTTCGTGAACATCTTTTGAGTGTGTTAGATAGGGTCTGCTGAAAAACACTAACCACAATAAAGGTCAATGATTTATATCATTACTTACCATAATAAATGCAGGGTTTTTGTTTTGAATTCTTAAAAAAGCGTGCATTTATAAATAGCATTATGTGACAAAATTAATACGAAACCGTTATCAATATTTATTGCCTAAAATCGGTAAAAATTTAGTAACGATGAATTTCTTTTATATCTATTTCAAATGCTTCAAATATTTTGCTGTTCTTTTTTGAAATTTCACTTATATG
>CAZGPW010000182.1:0-3410 GCA_964527535.1 uncultured Bacteroidales bacterium | reverse complement strand
ATAGACATGATGCCGGAGTCTCGTAAATCCAGTTCTATCAGGCTTGTAAGTGATTATAAAACAAGCTGGTATAATGCAAAAGCAATGGCTATGCCGAATCTTGATTTGGCATAGCCATTGCTTTTACGAATGCATTTTGAAATCAATCCATAAAATGAGTAATTTAAGGTATTAGTTTTATTGGTCATTTTTTAGGTCAATTAGACCAATTAAAAATTAGGTCAATTAACCCTGTTGGATATTATCCTACGGGGTTAACAGTTATGAAATTTTAAACTTTGAACGGTTACCACTTTCTTTTGTTCTGCTTTTGGCTGTTAGCTTCATCATTCGACATTCCGTGTTCAGTATTCATTATTTCCTTAATTTCCTTAGTCCATCATAAATTATTGGAATGTCCATTTGGCATACCACTATTAATCCCATTTCACGTAGTTCATGACACAAGCAAATCTCATATACTTTTTCCAACAATCCATGAACTATGGCTTTATGAACCAGATAAGCAGCATGAACTATTATTTCCAATGTCCTCTTTATCTTGAGGAATTGATGCATATTTATTTTTGTGGGATTTAGTGTTACCGTCATCCGTCGGTACAGGTTTGGTGTTTTAGTGGCATAGATTTTACATTTTTGGTTGTGGCCATAAAGGAGTTTCCTTCAGGGTAAACTTGTCCACGTTAGGCTTAACATGACAGTAGATTAGAAGAGCGATTGTACTGTTTTATTATCCTTTAAAATACACAAACAACCTGCCGTGGTTTTTGCTGTCTTTGTTCAGCCGGTGATATTCCGATTTGATGTGGGGTTGATCCAGAAATTTCAACACACGTTTCTTGAGCTGGCCGCTGCCTTTTCCGGTAATGATCTCAACGGTTTTAATGTTTTTTTCAACGGCTTCTTCAATGAGATTATTCAAAGCCTGTTCAATTTTATCGCCTTTGTTATAAATATCGTGTAAATCAAGTTTGAGTTTAGCCATTGTTGCTTAGAAATATAAATATAAATTTCTTAACAGTCATTTAATTTCAGTTGTAAAATTACACATTATTAATTTTAATGGAAGACTACAAGATATAAAACATTACCATTGTTTAAGAATTTTCTTATTAATTTTTAGCGATTAGACATGGTTTTTTCCGGATGTAAATTGACCACGAAGTAGTCAAACACGATTAACCACGGTTAAAACTTGTGGTATGAAAACCCTTAACTACCCAAAAATAATGGTGATACAATGGCTTTGAGCATACAGGGCAATTACCAACAAGTGTATTAAAAAAAACATCATGCAGCGTTCTTATATAACCAGGCGTTATTAAAGAGAATCAAAACAATATATGCCATGAAAAAAAGATCAGGAATACTCATTGTTGCTATTTTCTTTGTTTTTATTGCCTCATACGCTCAGAAATATACAGAAACAGCATCATTCAGCAAGTTTAATTTAACATATCCGGATATAGTCTATCTGGATGTAAATCATATCAGTGCTTTAATACCATCTTATGGTACTTTTTTTTGGGATGGATTTGGTGCTCCGGGATATATCATAACAACCAGGGATGCTGCCACCATATATACCAGTTCAATTTGGGTGGGAGGTAAAGACCCCGGTGGTAATTTGCATGTATCGGGAGAAAGGTATAATCAGGTTGGGCTTGATTATGTACCCGGTCCCCTGATGATTTCAAATGGCAATGCAGTAACCACTGATACAAGTGTCATGGAGGATTACAACCACGTATGGAAAATTGACAGGGCGGATTTGTTAAACTATCTTATCTATGGAGATACGGCAAACAACATTGAAGAAAATATCATGACATGGCCGGCACATGGTCCTGTTGGATACAGCGAACATTTAGCTCCCTTTGTGGATGAGAATCAAAACGGGTTGTATGAACCGGAGCAGGGAGAATACCCTGAAATGTATGGTGATCAAATGACATGGCAGGTATTCAATGATTACAAAGATGTTGACACTTCCGAGACAGGTGGTACACCGCTGGGTATCGAAATTCAGAATATGTTTTACGCTTACAGGTATGATAATCCTCCAACAATGTGGGATGATCTTATCAATTATCAGACGTTTCAAAAGGCAAAGATTATTAATCGTTCAGATACAACATACAGTGATGTTTATATAGGTGTATTTGTGGATGGTGACCTTGGTAACCCTCTTGATGATTACATTGGTTTTGATGTGGAATTAAATGGTATGTTATTTTATAATGGCGATTGTTTAGATGAAGATTCAGGTTCAGGCCATGGATTTGGAGACTCTATTCCTGTACAAACCATTTCTGTTTTAAATGCAACGGTTACAGATTCTGGGACTGTCGTATCTGTTGAGGATACGGTTTCTGCATTTTTTTATTTTAATAATTATGGTGGAAGTGGACATCCTGCAACAACTGATCCTTCAGATGTTGAAGAATATTACAGCTATTTGAATGGCACATGGAAAGACAGTACTAAATTATTTTATGGTGGGACTGGTCATTATTCGGATGATAGTACGACCAATATCGAAGCAAAATATGCATTCCCCGGTGATTCTGATCCGGAGTTTTTCGGAACAGATGGTGTAAGTGTGCCGCCCTGGTCAGAAGTCACTGAAAGTAATGATCCTGGAGATCGACGCGGTATGATATCAATAGGCCCTTTTACATTAGAACCAGGTGATTCTCATGAAATAGAATTATTATATGGATATATTCCATATGAAATGATGGATTCTTTTGACTGTGGCAATGAAGTACCTGATTATATACCTGTTCTCGATAGTCTCATTACATGGCATGATGAAGGCAGGATCCCCTCCAATTATCTTGCTGCGGATACCATCAACAGCATAGAATCAAATATTTATCATGACAACATAGATATATTTCCAAACCCTGCTGATGATGTGGTTTATATTCAATCAAGTTTTCCGGTTAATTGTGTGTCAGTCATCAACAGTATTGGTGTGGAAATTAAAAGCTATCCGGTGTCCGGAGAAAAGCAATTTTCTGTCAGTACCCCGGAACTCAGCCCTGGTGTGTATGTGCTTAAAATGTCAAATAACAGCAAGTGTGTGATGAAAAAACTACTGGTACATTAACGGTCATGCTGTGGAAAAACCAATCTCCGTATATAATCACACTAAATCACTCATACCCGGTATTAACAATGTCGGGTATTTTTATTTCTCCGTGCACAACTGTTTTTACACTCCCAAAAACGTAAACGCTTCATACACAAAAAATGCTGGCCAAACGATGGCTTTCAGAAATCCGAGTACGCCCACCCAAAAACCAGTGGCGTTGGCTATGAAATAAATGGCAGCTCCAATAAATCCCAGTCCATACATGGCGCTGGCAACCTGTGTTTGATGATGATTTCTTTCTTTTTTCATG
>CAZGPW010000181.1:0-4519 GCA_964527535.1 uncultured Bacteroidales bacterium | reverse complement strand
AGTACAGTGTGTTTTTTCATCCGGCAATAAATTACTTAACAGGTAAACGGGTATGATGCAAAAATGTTTAAAAAAAGCTGTCAGAAAGATGCTGACAGCTTTATTTGTTTTTAATAGAAGTCCCTTTAATGTAATAAAAAAGTATTATTCTTCAGAATACACTTCAAATTCAAATTCAGCTTCAATGTCTTTATACAATTTTACGGAAGCTTTGTATTTGCCAACTTCTTTAACACTGTCTTCCAGCTTGATGTTTTTCCGGTCAACTGAAATGCCTTCTTTTTCGAGTGCTTCAGCGAGGATAATTTCATTTACGCTGCCGAAAATCTTTCCTGTACTGCTTGTTTTAGCTCCAATCCTGAATTTTTTGTCTTTGATTTTATCAGCCTGAGCCTGGGCCTCTTCACGCATTTTTTCGATTTTATGAGCCCGCTGGCGCATATTTTCTTCGTGCATTTTACGTGCAGATTTTGTTGCAATGACTGCCATTCCGTTTGGAATAAGGTAATGGCGGGCATAACCATCTTTGACGTTTACAACATCGTCTTTTTCGCCTAAATTTGGAATATCTTTTTTAAGAATAATGTCCATAGTTTCTCCTCCTAAATTATTTCATTAAATCAGTTACATAAGGCAGCAAGGCAAGATGACGAGCTCTTTTTACAGCTTTAGCCACTTTCCGCTGGTATTTTAAGGATGTTCCTGTAATGCGCCGGGGCAAAATTTTGCCTTGTTCATTCAGAAAACGTTTAAGAAATTGCGGGTCTTTGTAATCAACATATTTAATGCGATTCTTTTTGAACCGGCAATATTTTTTCTTTTTTACATCAACCGACGGGGGAGTAAGGTATCTGATTTCTGGTTCTTGTGCCATGGTTTATGCCTCCTGTTTATTTTCGTTTTGTTCTTCAGCTTTTAGCCTTCTTTTCTTTTCACTGTACTGGATAGCAAATTTATCCATCTTCATTGTCAAAAAGCGGATGATTCGCTCATCGCGGATGAATTCTGTTTCCAGTTTTTTAATGTTTTCACCTTCCATCCTGAATTCTATCATGTGATAAAAACCGGTGGATTTGTGTTGAATGTTGTAGGCCAGTTTTTTTAAGCCCCATGACTCTTCATGGACAATTTCGCCGCCCATGTGTTCAATGAGTCCTTTGAATTTTTCAACCGTTTCCTTCATCTGTTTTTCAGATAAAACGGGAGTTGCAATGAAAACGGTTTCGTACTGATTAATCATATTTCACTCATTTTAAGTTTATAAATCGAGGCGCAAAAATACATAACAAAAATTAAACATACAATATTTATCAGAATATTTTCTGGAAAATTTATGAAAATTTCTTGGCATAAAATAAATAATCCATATATTTGCAGCCGCAATTGCCCAGATGGCGGAATTGGTAGACGCGCTGGTTTCAGGGACCAGTGGCCGTAAGGTCGTGCAGGTTCGACTCCTGTTCTGGGCACATCAGAAAAGCTCTCATTTTATTGACATTTAAAGTATGCCCAGATGGCGGAACTGGTAGACGCGCATGGTTGAGGGCCATGTCCACACTAGTGGGTGCAGGTTCGATTCCTGTTCTGGGCACAAAAAGCCGGTGTGTTGATGTACATGCCGGCTTTTTTAATTTATGGTATCACCTCAACCTAAAAAACTCCCACTGATTGCCGCTGTTATTAAGAAGTTTAATAAAGTCTGCGGTTTTGATTTTAAGAATGGCATCGTGAGCGTTTGGCAAAAAAGTAACGTACTCAGTGTCTTTAAGTTCCTCATCAACAAAAACACGTGTGTGATTTTCGGTGTCATTAAATAAAGAAAACACACTGACAGCGCCGGGCGGGGTTTTTATCCACTTGTCCAGCCTGCGTTGTGAGGCAAAACTGATTTTACCTTTTTTGAAATGTTGCTCCAGGGTTTTGATGTTGAACGGTTTATAATATTTTGAGATGACCAGAAAATGTTTGTTGCCTTTGTGATTTCTCAAAAAAAGGTTTTTGCACCGTTCTGCTTGTATTCTTTTCCAAAATGAACCGTCATCTTCGGAAGAAAAATCACGTGGTGATTCATAATAATTGTAGTTAATGTTGAGCGAATTGAGGGTTTGATATACAATGTCCTGACCAATCATAAATTACTTTTTCTTTTTTTGAAAATACATGCCAAGAAGTTTGTAAGCTGCTTCGAAGGATGTGATTTTTCCTTCAAGCACATCTTTTTCGATGGCATCCTTTTTTTCTTTGACGGGAGGGTGGTTGTAGAAATCCGATTTCAAGGTAGCGTTAATGGTTTCATACATCCAGTAGCGACCTTGTTGTTTTCGTTTATCATCAAAATAGCCGTTGCTTTTTGTATGGGACACATAATCCAGAATACTATCCCACACTTTATCAATGCCTGTGTGGTTTAGGGATGAGCAAGTCAGCACCCTGGGTTCCCATCCGGAGGGGGCAGGAGGGTAAAGATGAAGCGCATTTTTATACTCATTTTTGGCAATTTCCGCTTGTTTGACATTGTTTCCGTCTGCTTTATTAATGGCGATGGTATCGGCCATTTCCATGATGCCACGTTTGATGCCTTGCAACTCGTCACCGGCACCTGCAAGCATAAGGAGCAGGAAAAAATCAACCATGGAATGTACAGCGGTTTCGGATTGCCCCACGCCCACGGTTTCGATGAAAATGGTATCAAACCCGGCAGCTTCACACAAAATGATGCTTTCGCGTGTTTTACGAGCTACTCCGCCCAGTGAGCCGGCAGAAGGTGAAGGTCGTATAAAGGCGTTTTTATGCTGGCTGAGTACATTCATTCGGGTTTTATCTCCTAAAATACTGCCTTTGGAGCGCTCGGATGAGGGATCAACGGCCAGCACAGCCAGTTTGTGCCCCTGCTTAACCAGTTTTTGCCCTAAGGATTCAATAAAAGAGCTTTTTCCGACACCGGGAACGCCAGTTATACCAATCCGGACAGATTTACCTGATTTTTTTACGCATGCCCGGATGATTTCCTGTGCCAGTTGTTTCTGGTCTGGCCTGGTACTTTCAATGAGTGTAATGGCTTTGCCCAGCGTATTGCGGTCGCCTTTTTCTATTCCCTTTATATAGTCTTCTGTTGTTAAACTTGCCTGTGTCCGTTTGAATTTCAGGTGCGGATTAACCTGCGGCGGCTGGTCAACACCATCGTTTACTTGGAGGGCAGAGCCTTTGCGTTTGCCTTCTTCAACTTTGCCTTGGTATTGTTTTTTGTTTTTACTCATCAATACACAGCATTTGAATTCAAATACCCATGGATATAATCTTTGATGCCCTCTTCAAGTGATGTAAATGGTTTGTCATAACCGGCGTTTCGTAATTTATTTACCGTGGCTTGGGTGAAATACTGGTATTTATCCCGCAGCGTTTCCGGGGTATCAATAAAACGGATATTTTCCTTTTGTCCCATGGCTTTAAAGGTGGCTTTTGCCAGGTCGTTAAAGCTCCGCGCCTTGCCTGTGCCAAGGTTGAAAATCCCGTTAACCGGCCTGTTTTCCATGAAAAACAACATGACATCACAGACGTCTTTGACGTAAATAAAATCCCTTTTTTGTTCGCCATCTTGATAATCGGGATGATGAGAGCGGAACAGTTTCAAAAGTCCTTGTTCTTTGATTTGCCGGTGTGCGTGCAGAATCACCGAGGCCATACTGCCTTTGTGGTATTCGTTGGGGCCATAAACATTGAAAAACTTGAATCCTGCCCAGGAAAAGGGGCTTCGGTTTTGTTTTAAAGCCCAGATATCAAAGTCGTTTTTTGATTTTCCGTATGGATTCAGTGGTTTGAGTTTTGGAATAATATCGTGGTTGTCATCGTATCCCATGCTCCCGTCTCCATACGTGGCTGCTGAAGAAGCGTAGATAAGCGGCAGGCCGTATTCCACACAGGAATTCCATACTTTAATGGAAAAATTTAGATTCAGGCGGTTGAATACTTTGACATCATATTCCATTGTATTGGTCCGGGCTCCCAGATGAATGATAAATTGTACCCATTTGTGATTCTTTTTCAACCAGGGAAAAAACCTGGAACGGTTCACTTTTTCAGTGAATGCCTTATCGCTGAAATTAGGTATTTTATCCTGGCTGCTGAAATCATCCACCAGCACCACGTCCCGGTAACCTTCCTCGTTAAGACGGGACAGCATGCATGAACCAATAAAGCCGGCTGCGCCTGTAATTACAATCATTGTTGTTAATTTATACAGACAAAGATACAAAACAAAAGGCAAAAAACGGTGTTATTTTAATTTTGAATGAGATTTTGCAAGGCAATGCGAATCACATCACAGAAACTTGATGCTTTTTAGTTATGCGAAAGTCTTCAAAATTTTATTCCCCTAAATCCGGCTAACTGTTTTTATTAATATAAAAATGCACCCACTAAATAGTGTCCGTCAATAATATAAGAAACTCTTTATTTTGAAAATCCCAAACCCAAAATCCAAATTTCAAAATAAATACCAACTTCTAAATCCCAATTTTTC
>CAZGPW010000180.1:0-17035 GCA_964527535.1 uncultured Bacteroidales bacterium | reverse complement strand
TCCAATGTCAATTTTTATATAAAGTGGTCTTCCATTAAAATAACAGTAAAACCTTTTTTTGCTAATTTAAACTTTCCCATTAAATTCGTGGTAGAACCCTTTTTTCAACAGGGAGCTTATGCCAATTTTGTATTCGTGTGGATTGAGAAAGCGTCTGTATTCAGGGGGTAACTGATTGAGCCTTTCTTCGCTGTATTCTGTGATGTCATGTATTGACCTGGGTTTTGTTACGCGTTTCCCGTTTTTCATGACGCAATGCAGCAAGGCTTCTTTTTTACACTCCTTGATTTCCATGCTTTTATCATTTATAAACGGATGATGCATGGTTGACACATGTTGTTCGTCCCGTAATGTCACCACCTCTGCCCCCAATGCATGATGATTGGCATCATAAACACGATACACCTGTTTTTTTCCCGGTAAGGTTATTTTCTCCTTGTTTTCGGATAACTTGATGCGAGGTTTTCCATTGGCAAAAGCCATTTTATACACCCCGTCGAGGGCAGCGTCGGGGCTTCCTGTAACCAGGCTTGTTCCCACACCAAACACATCTATGGGTGCTTGTTGGTCAAGCAGTGATTTGATGAGGTATTCGTCCAGCTGGTTTGAAGCGGCAATTTTTACTTCTTTCAAGCCAGCCTTGTCCAGCATGCTTCTGGCTTTTTTTGAAAGGTAAGCTAAATCACCGCTGTCCAGGCGTATGCCGGATAATTTCCTGCCGCGCTCTGCCATTTCCTGTGCCACTGTGATGGCATTGGGAACGCCGCTTTTTAATGTATCATAGGTGTCAACCAGCAACACACAGTTGTTTGGCCGTGCCTGGGCGAAACTTCTGAACGCATCCAGTTCATTGTCATGAGCCTGCACATACGAATGTGCCATGGTGCCGGAGGCGGGGATGTCAAAATAGCGTGCTGCCTGTACATTGCTGGTGGAATCAAATCCCCCGATAATGGCCGCCCTGGCTGCATGATGCGCTGCCGGCCCGTGGGCCCTGCGCATGCCAAAATCTATCAGCGTTTTCTTTCCGGCCGTTTCGCGCATTCGCCGGGCTTTTGTGGCTATCAAGGTCTGATAATTCAGCAAATTTAGCAGTAACGTTTCTGTTATCTGAGCTTCAATAATATTGGCTTCAATGGTTAATACCGGCCTGGTGGGAAAAACAATATCGCCCTCTTTGCTGCTGTAAACGTTGCCGTTGAAACGGAAGTTTTTCAGGTATGCCAGAAAATCTGCATCAAAATCCTGACGTGCCAGAAAATCCATGTCTTCAGATGTGAACCTCAGGTTTTCAAGTGCCTCCAAAAGCGTTTCAAGCCCTGCAAACACAGCATAACCGCCGTTGAATGGTAATTTGCGGAAAAAATAATCAAAAACAGCTTCCTCTTTATGCATACCATTCAAAAAATATGCCTGACTCATTGCCAATTGGTATTGATCTGTGTATGTCCCGCTGAAATAATTATTTGTTTCGGACAGCAAGGCGTTTGCTTTGTTTTTTTTCATGGGTTTACAGATCATTTAATTTCTGCTGGTAAACGTCAAGGTCTTTTTGGCTGTAAAGCACAAACCTGATGATTTTCAAATGGGTTGTGTTTTTGCTTTGTTCCTTCACTTCTGCCAGCGCAATGTCGGTAGCGGGTTCAATTGGGAAACCAAATGCCCCGGTGGAAATAGCCGGAAAAGCAATGGATTGCACTTTATATTTTTCAGCTAAATTTATCGAATTCCTGTAACAGGCTGCAAGCAATTTGTCCGATGGTTCGTCCACCCCATAAACAGGCCCTAAGCAGTGAATGACATACTCATTAGGGAGATCATGCGCCCCGGTAATAACCGCTTCGCCAGGGTTGATGGGGGCGTGTTTCCGGCATTCGGATTCCAGCCCTGTTCCGGCAGCCCTGTGAATACACCCGGCTACGCCACCACCAATGCGAAGCTCAGCGTTGGCAGCGTTGACAACAGCCTGTATATCAGGCTGGTTTGCAATATCACCTTTGACGGTTTCAATTTTAACGTTGTTTAAATTCATAGTCACAATTTGTTTGGTTTATTGTTATTACAATTGATTGTGTCTTTTGTTTATCATAATCAAATTACCACTTCACCAGCTATTGCCAAATATACGCTGTTATTGGCTGGCATTCTTGTTGTATTTAATGTCCGTTACTTCCAATTTCAGCCAAGTCCAATTCCTTTCATCCAGTTTCCAGGTTGAAGTCATTTTTGCAGGAACTTTTATTCCTTCAAAAGTCTTGTATTCCGAAATGTTTATTGTCCATTCATGACGTTTTGCTTCTGCATCATTGCCTTTGTATCGTAATGCGGAAAACCTGGTAACATCACCATTGGTGTTAAAATGAAATGTCCCGCTTCCAGAAGTGCCTTTATAGGTCATAGTTGCTTTTGCTGTTGTATCGTCTATTTGTTCCCAGGTAATGTAAGGACTTAATGCCAATGAAGGAAACCAAACCATTTCTCCTATGTACCGTTGCAGAGTTCCTTCATCCAATTTTTCACCTTGTTCGTTGACAACATTGATTAGCGAATTCATTTTAATCAACATTTTGCCTTTGCCGTTTTCAAATTTATCTCTACCCTGAAAGGTGAACAAGCTATTCATTTTCACATCAACTGTCCATATAAATGCAGGATTATCAATAGTTGTATATTGAATAGCTTTAGCAGTCATCCAGTTTTCCTGTTCGGGTTTCATTTTCATTCCGGCTGTCTGTGTTACTTTTCCAATGCTAATGAAAGGTTTTCCAACAACTCCAGCATTACGAAGCCAATTACTTACAGGTTCGGGCAACGCCTCTATATCATTTTCTTTGATAATTCTATTTTCAATCATCTTATTTTGACTTATTAAATGATTTGTCTCTTGTTCAACAAGTTTTTGAAAGTTGTGATGACCCAATGAAGCAAGTGACACAAATAAAATCAGAATATTTGGTATCGTTCCAAATTTGGCGTCTTTCCAAAACATAATGATTAGAATCTGGGAAATTACCACAGCGCCAAGTCCAAAGAACCAAGCGTATTTTGAATGGATTAAATACAAAATACCATAAGACAAAAAGAAGGCTGTTGCAGTCAGCCAAACAAATCCCATTGGTTTAGATATCGGAAGTGTCAATTCTTTTACTTCCTTAAAACCTAAACCTTTAACAAATCCAAGCAAGTGGATTAATCCGTGAAGCAATACAATTATCAAAAATGCTATTCTCATATAGGTTTCAAATCATCTAGTTATCATCATTCAAATATAGAAAAGGTATTGAAAGAAATGAAGTGGTGTGGGGGAAAAGACACAATTGCCTTTAAGAATCGTGCTGATAGTGGACTTGTTTTTATGCATGCACAACGCCTTTCGCATGCTTTGCGGTTCTTGTTGCTGTGGCCGGCGCTCAGGCATAAAAATAATCGTCCATGGGTAAGCTGCAGGCAGTGATGAGCTCGGTTTCGGTTTTTGCTTCTTTGTTGAACTCCCTGAGCGTTTCCATCACAGCTGCTGCTTTGTTGTCATCACTGAACTGCATGTGAATGGTGGTGTTGTATCCTGGCCATACGGCGGTGTTCAGACGTGGGGTGCCCTGCAACGGTTTGGCCGCCACCTCGTCAACGATTTGGTAATCATGTACGCCCCGGGCTTCCAGTGTTTTTAGTACCCGGTTTTTCATGCTGATGTTGCAGGTGCAATAAATGAATTTCATGGTGTTATTGTTTTTTTTCTGTTTTTTCGTTGATGATGTTTTTTCTGTAAAACAGGGCGTACAGGGATGGAATAACCATCAATGTGATGATCATGGAAACCAATAGCCCACCGATAATGGTGATGCCCAGCGGCACCCATATTTCATGCCCCATGGATTGGCTCAGGCTCATAGGAATCATCGCCAGGATGGTGGTAAAGGATGTCATCAGCACCGGGCGTAAACGTGAGCGGCCGGCATTGATGATGGCTTCACGGGTCGTTTGTCCACGGGCACGCAATAAATTGATGTAATCCACCAGCACAATGCCGTTGTTTACCACAATGCCAAGCAGCATGATGATGCCGACAAAGCTAATCACACTCAGGGTAATCCCGGTAATGGCAAATGCATACACAACGCCAATCAAACTGAAAGGGATGGCAAAAATAATGATAAAAGGATCTTTGAAAGATTCAAACAGGGATGCCATTATCATGTAAACCAATGAAAATGCAATCAGGAACACCAGGTTCAGGTTGGCAAAGGATTCATTTTTGTCGGTAATGTTTCCGCCCAGTTCAACGCTTACGGTTGGGGGAGTATCAAGATTGGCTAATATCTCCCTGGCAATTTGAGTGCCTTCACCCAGTGAAATGTTGTTGAGGTTAGCACCGGTTCGTACAATACGCAGCTGCCGTTCGTGCATGATTTCAAGCGGGCCGGTGCCGATTTTGATACCGGCAACAGCGGACAATGGCACATGCTGTCCCATAAGTGTTGTCAACGTGATGTCCCTGATCTTATCCAGGTCATTACGCAGGGCCGGGGCATATCGGATCATGATGTCATATTCATCCCCTTGTTGTTTGAAATGACCGGCTTGTTTTCCATAAATGCTCTGCCTGACCTGCATGCCTATCATGGCCGTATTCAAGCCCAGCATTGAAGCTTTGTTTTTATCAATGATGATTTGATATTCCATTTTTCCTTTATCGATGGTTGTTTCCACATCTGAAAAGTTGGGGTTTTCTTCCATTTTTGTTTTCAGCTGCATGGCGGTAGCGTTCAATTCATCGTAATTGCTGCCCAAAATTTTAAATTCAACCGGTCTGGTGCTTCCCAGCAACATTTTTTGCATCAGGCTTCCTCCCATCACCTGGTAATTCACTACCTCCGGCATGTCAGCGAGCTTATTTCTTATCATTTCAGCAATGTCTTCTGCGCTCCGGCTTCTGGTTTCAGGTAAGGATAAATGCGCGCTGATGGTCGCTTTGTTTTTCCCTTCGGCAAAACCAATGCTGGTCAGCAAGTTGGTTTCCGTTTGCCCCACAATGGTATATTGTGATACCATTTCAGGCACCGAATCAAAATAAATGTTTTCTACTTTCCGGGCAATGCGCCGTGTTTCTTCCGTACTTGTGCCTACCTCTGTTTCTATCACCGTAATCACATCGCCTGCGTCAATGTCGGGGATGTAATCCGAACCCTGTTGTGTAGCTAAAAATCCGGCAGACCCCAAGAGAAGTACGGCAAACCCTACAATCAACCACGCGTGTTTTACAGCAAATTTCACCACCGATGTGTAAGCCGATTCCAGTGAAACAAAAAGCTTTTCACTTGTGTTGTATAACCAGCCGTGTTTTTTGTCCTTGTATGAATGTTTGCGCAGCTGTGACGACAACATGGGTGTAAGGCTCAGGGATGTGATGAGCGATGCCAGCATGGTTACTGCCACCAGTATGGCCAGTTGTTTGAACAATATCCCGACGAGTCCCCCGATAAAGATCAACGGTAAGAAAACGGAAATGGTGGTCAAGGTAGAAGCTGTAATGGCGGTCCCCATTTCCCTGGTTCCAAAAATAGCAGCTTCCCTTGGCGGAGCTTCCATGTCAAGGTGCTGGTTGATGTTTTCAATGACCACAATGGCATTGTCAACGACCATACCAATGGCCACAATCAACGACATCAAGCTGAAAATATTGATGCTGTAGTCCATCAGGAACATAGTGATGAATGCTGCAATCAATGAAAACGGGATGGTCAGGATAACAATCAGGCTGTTTCGCCATTCTCTCAGAAACGCCAGCACAACAATAATCACAAATATCCCGGCATACCAAATGGTGTTGCCAAGGTTTTTATTGACTTCCGTAATGACTTCTGAGGTATCAAAAACCCTTTTGTATTTCACATCGGATGGAAGGGTGGGGGTGATTTCATCCATTTTTGCCTCCACAGCTTCGAACACTTCCAGGGTGTTTGTTCCGGTTTGTTTTTGCACAAATAAGCCCACGCCTTTTTTGCGGTAAGAATAAACGTATTCGTTTTTTTCTTTGAATTCATCTTTGATATCGGCCACGTCTTTCAGGCGGATAATCCTGTTGTTAAAGCTTGCCAGGGCGATGTTTTCCAGTTCGTTGAGGCTGTTTATATCGCCGGGGATGCGAATGCTGAAATCGTGTTTGTCAAGCTTGACGTTACCGCCGGGAATGGAAATGTTTTCGGCTTCTAATACGGTACTTATTTGCTGAATAGATAAGTTATAGGCTTTGAGTTTGGCAGGATGCACCTGGATTTTAATCTCCCGTGTGGGCTGTCCAATCATAAAGGCGGTACCCACGCCATCCACCTTTTTCAGTTGGTTAATGATGCGCTCTTCGACAATTTTTTCCAGCCCCGGATAAGATGTTTCGGCTGTGATTGAATATACTACCACCGGAATAATGGAAGAACTGATTTTCATAATGTATGGGGGACTGGCGTCAGGGGGCAAGTCCGATTTGACAAGCTCCATCAGGTCTCGTGCAGAATTGGCAGCTTCACTGATGTCGGTACCCCATTTGAATTCAAGCGAAATCAGGGATACATTTTCTTTCGAAGACGATGTGATGCGTTTCAGTTCTTCGGTACCTGACAGTGTTTTCTCCAGTGGTTTGGTGACCTGTTCTTCTACTTCTTCGGCCGATGCTCCCGGGTAAACGGTTACCACTGTCAAGGTTGGAATTTCAATTGCCGGTAACATGTCACGTGGTAACATCTGCCAGCTAACAGCACCAAAAAGCAGTATAGCCAGGAATATCATGGCGGTGGTTACAGGCCTGTCAACGGTTAGTTTTGGTAAACGCATAGCAACATTTTTCGTTAATTAGTATTTGTACATAAAATCAATCAAATAACAATTATCAAGCATCAAAACTCAAATAATATCCAATATTCAACGATTAAAATTCCAAACATACTACCTGATATGTTTTGGTCATTGGATTTTGGGTGTTGTTTGTCATTTTTGAAATTGCCTAATTGAGATTTATTTGTAATTTGTCATCCGTCTTCGCCTGAACAGTTTTGATATTTTTTTATTGAAATTTCTCATAATCATTTCTTCCTTTTGCTCTGCGGTGCTTAGCGCTTCCCGGCGTAACTCTGCGGTATAGTAGGTTGTCCCGCAAAGTTTTGCAGAGGTGCAAAGATCCGCAAAGAAATGATAAAAATTTAGGTGTTGTTTCAAATACTCATGTTTTTTTAATTCCCTTTTAGAATATCATTTATGGTTATTTTGCTGCCATTTGACAGCTTATTTTTACCTTTTGTCACAACGGTATCACCTGCCCTGATGCTGTCAACGCTAACCATTGTTCCTTTTGTATCTATACGGTTGATGTATTGTTTTACCACGGAATCTTTTCTGACAACAAAGACATGTTCATCCGGCGTTCCCTGCTGCCTGGTGATGGCATCTAACGGCACAAAGACACCGCTGGATTTTGCAGCATCCAGAACACATTTCACGTACATGCCCGGTTTGAGATATTGCCCGGGGTTTTGTACTGAAATTTCAACGGTGGCCGACCGTGACATGGTTGACAACATGGGTTCGATGTAATGGATGCGTCCCGTGTAGCTTTTATCGGGAAAAGCATCGGGGATGATCTCCACCGCTTGTCCTTTTTTCAGATGAGGCAAATCCCTTTCGTTGACATCTATTTCCACTTTCACAGGATTCAGTTGCATCAGGCGTAAAATGCCGGAGGTGTTGGAATATCCCGGTTCCACTGCCAGGGTGAAAAAGAAATTTTCCCCTTCTTCAAGCAGATAATCCGCTATGATTCCGGAAAACGGGGCAACCACACAGGTGTTTTTTCGCAACATGTCGGTTTTTACGCGGGCGGCATCAAGTTTTGCTTTCAGGTGGTCATACTCCATTTCACTAACCGACGATTTTTCGTACAGCCTTTTGATCCGGGCAAAATCCTTTTTCAATGCCTGATATTCAATTTTTGCTTGTGTAAGCATTTCTGAGCTAAGCTTTACAAGTGTATCTCCTTTGCTTACATGCGTTCCTTTGTGGTAAAGAAACTGCTCCACTTTTCCCGGCATGGAAGAGCCAAGGTTTGCTTCCCGCATGGGGAAAACCGTGCCTGAATATTCCATTTGACGGGTGTAAATCTTTTCTTTTGCAAGGCTTGCAATTACAGAAATTCTACCGTCATGGGTTTCTTCGGGTGATTTTTCTTTTTCATCACAGGAAAACAGTAACAGGCAAACAATGGCAGTCAATGCCATCCCGCCAACGATATGTTTTGATTGTGTCATAATTGTCCGCTGATTTTTTTTATTTCTATTTCTTTGGTTCTGAGTTCTGCTTTTGCTTCAATCAATCCGGAATAAGCTTCCTGCCACAAGGCTTGTGCTTCGAGCAGGTCACTCGGGGTTATCATGCCTTCATCAAATTTGTCTTCCATGATGCGCAGGTTTTCTTTTGCCTGTTCAAGGCTTGTTTTTTTAAAATCAACTTTTTTAAAGGCTTCAAGGTATGTGTTCCAGCCTTGTTGTACCTCCAGTTTGATCTTTTCCTGCATTTCCATGCGATTGAGTTGCGACAGCTCACGCAGTTGTTTTGCAGCTTTAAGAGAATGTACCCTTCCGCCCCAGTTGGTGATGGGAATACGGCAAGTTATCCCCAGGCTGTAGTCTCCACCGAATTCTTCATTGAACCCGTTATAGGGATTGGGATTAAAATAGGAATAATTGGCTGTGCCAATGATGTTGGGTAAAAATTTTGACCAGGCCAGTTTCACGTTTTCATCTGCCAATGCGATGCTTTTATCCAGCATACCCATCTCCGGCCGTTTTTCCACAGCTTGTTGTATCATCATGTTCCTATCGGTAAACACACGGACAGAGCCAAGCTCATCGTCCAGTTGTGGTATTGAATCCAGCGGCCTGCCAATGAGCTGGTTTAATGCCATGCTTGCCAGCAGGATGCCGTTTTCTGCTCTGAATTGCTGATAGGCCACCTCGTTTTGTTTCGATTGGGCTTTCAGTAGGTCATTCCTGGTAATAATGCCTTCGTCAAGGATGTTTTTTAATTCATTGACAAGGGTGTCCAGCATGGTTTTGTAATCATCTGCCAGTTTCTTTTTTTCCTGCAGGCTGACAATTTTCCAATATACGGTCTCCACTTCAAACAAAATGTCCGCTTCGCTTTTGTCTTTCCTGTCTTTTTGTATCCCTTCGGCAATTTTTGAAATGTTGTATTGCCGCCTGACTTTGCCTCCAAGGTAAATGGGCTGGGTGAGGCCTCCACTGACAGCATAGGTATTGCGGCTGCCAAAGGTCATTTCATCCGATGGAATGTAGCCGTATTGCAGAAAAACAGGATTGCCTTCATCGTCGTACATGACGTCCCAGGTTTCCGGGTCCAGATTTTCCAGGTCGAGGTTTTCAAAATCAAATGTGGCAGGGTCTATCATGGTTCCGTATAGCAACGGCTGTTCTGTAAGCTCCGGAACAAGTTCCATGTTTTGCTGGTCAATGGCCCAAAAAGGAACCACAGGAAAAAACATGTTTTCATCCATTAAATAAAAGTCTTTGCTTGTGCGCATGTATTGGCCTGTAAGGTCCAGGCGCGGCAAAAAAGATGTGAACGCAGATTTTCGTTGATGTTCGGCCATTTTAACCTGAATTTCGGCCATTTTAATGTTGCGGTTGTGTTCAAGCGCCATCCGTTTGCAGGTAGGCAGATCCAGCGTATTGCTTTTTTCCTGGCTGTTTCCCGGGAAGTGAATCAGCAGTGACACTATTGTAAAAAACAAAGGCAATATGCAGGGTGATATCTGTCTCATTTCTTTATAATTCCATAGAATAATATTTCCAGCAATGCATCTATGCGTTCGGATAATTTTTGTTCGGTGGGATTAAAGAAAAGTGGGAACTCCAGCCCTTTTAATGCCGCTGCCAATGCATAACTGGTGTCTGTAATGCTTTTCACACGCAGTTCATTTTTTTCTACTCCCTCCTGTAGGATAGACTGAATGAATTCAAGTTCTTCACGGTCGTATTTTTCCCTGATATTTTCAATAAAATCCAGTTTTTTCAGGTAATCATCCCGCATAATGGCGTAAAGGTTAACCAGTTCTTTGAAACGTTTCATCCGGAGTGTGAAATATAGCTTTATGCGTGTCTTCAGGTCACCTTCCTTTTCCATGGATTGTTTTACCTCGGCTTTGAAATTTTCTGCTTCGGTTGTGACCACCGCTTTAAAAATCTCTTCTTTGCTTGTAAAATAGTAATAAAGAGAAGATTTGCCTTTGCGTGCTTCGCGGGCAATGTCATTCATGGTTGCTTTTTCAAACCCAAAACGGTTAAAACAATTCTGGGCTGCAGTTATCAGGTTCTCTTTGATTACATCTGATTTTTTCATAGATACTGACTTTTCGAACAAAATCGTTTAAAAGTCCAAAATTATAAAAATTAAGCACAACCAAAACAAAAATGGATTTTTATCATCATTGTTTTATGGCATCATCATAAAAAAACAGTACTTTCGTTATCAAGTTATGCCGGTAAAAAATTTAAGAGACATACAGCAATTTGAGGAATTTGACCACCTGGAGCTCATCGCAAAGCATGTGGTTGAGGGGTTTATTACGGGTCTGCATAAAAGCCCGTATCATGGTTTTTCGGTTGAATTTGCTGAACACCGGATTTACAACAAGGGTGAATCCACAAAACATATAGACTGGAAATTATATGCCCGCACGGATAAATTGTTTGTTAAACGCTATGAAGAGGAAACCAACCTGCGTGCCCATTTGATAATTGATACATCCTCCTCCATGCTGTTTCCGCTTAAGGAAAAACGCATCAATAAACTTGCCTATTCGGTTTATTTGGCGGCAGCCCTTATTTACCTGATGAAAAGACAGCGTGACGCTGTTGGCATCAGCCTGTTTGATGAAGAAGTGCGTATGCATACGGATGCACGCTTATCACAAGTGCATCTGGCCTATTTGTACAATAAACTCAGGCAATTGGTTTCTCCTGATTTTAACCCTGTCAAACGAAAAACCAGTGCAGCCGAATCACTCAATATCCTGGCTGAACAGATAAAAAAGCGTTCTCTGATAGTGTTGTTTTCAGATATGTTTAGCGAAGATGATACGGATGAGCTTTTCAGTGCGCTTCAGCATTTGCGTTTTAATAAACATGAAGTCATTCTGTTTCATGTTACTGACCAGGAGCTGGAGCAGGAATTTGAATTCAGCAACCGCCCGCACAAGTTTATTGACCTGGAAACAGGAAAACAAATCAGGTTAAATCCCAATGAGGTTCGGGAACAGTACAAAAAACAAAGCGATGCACTTATCTCCGAGCTCAAAACCCGTTGCGGGCAGTATAGGATTGATTTTGTGGAAGCAGACATCCGGAAAGATTTCGCTGAAGTATTGCAGGCGTATTTGTTGAAACGGACGCGGTTGTATTGAAAATTTATTATATTTGCATGTTATTTTAAATCAACATGTATCTCAGAAGCAAATCTGAAATCAATTTCGAAGCTGCAAAATTATTGCAGGATAAAGGGTTTTATGCATCTAGTGTTCATTGTTCTTATTATGGTGTGTTTCAATTAATGAAGTTTAAAATCAAAGATTTTTTTGGGATTGATTATCACGATTTAACATCAAGTATAAGGGCCGATAAAAGAAGAAACACACATAAATATATTATTGACTTTTATAAAAAGGAAATAAAGGATAACATTAACCTATATGAATCACAATGTTTTTATCGAAAGATTAACGATTTAAAAAAATTCAGAGAACAATCAGATTATGAAAATGTTAATATTTTAGTAGAAGAATCAGGTAATGCTGATAAAATAGCTAACGAATTACGTAAATACATTACAAAAAATTTCTAATCATGAATGCAAAAGATTACATAAAAAAATGGCTAAATCAAATGGTAAGTGTTTTTGAAAAAGTTTCATTTTGTTATGAATATGATGAAATTATACATACGCACAAAATTGAAGTTAAGCCTGTTGATTTTTTTGAACAAAATAAAGATTATTTGATAGAAGAAGCACTCTTCAACGATGAATTTGAAAAAAAATTTTATCCCGAAGAAATTTTATTTATATCGGAAAATTCACTTAATAAGATAAATAACCCAGACTTTGAAATTAATCCAAACAATTTTGGACATGAGAATATGCAATCAGAAGAAATACATATCGTTTCTGATTTACCGGAAGATATAATTGTTGATATTACAGCCATTTATGCTTTTGCTGCTTAATAAAAAACAGATATTATGAATGATAAAACAAAAATATCTAAATTTCAATTTAAAGGATTCAAAATCATTAATTCCTCCATTGAGATACAAGAACAAAAAGATATTGGAGAAACATTTAATCTAAGCTTCAATCCATCAGGGAAATTATTAAAAAAAGAACACATATTCCGTTTATATCTTGAAACTGTTATCAAAGATGATTTTAATGCTCTTAAAATAAACGTTGTTGCAGTAGCTGACTATCATTTCAAAAATGATATTGATAAACAAACATTGAAAAATTTATTTTTTATAAATGCTTCTGCCATTTTATTTCCTTATATCAGAGCTTATATTTCATCATTAACAAGCTTATCTGGTGTTAAACCAATTACACTCCCTACAATGAACCTACAAGCATTGGGTAACAAATTGGAAGCAAACACAAAAGAAGTTGAATCGTAATGTATAAGTCTTTCATGCGTATTTCCTGAAACGGACAAGGTTGTATTGAAAACCATTCCTCTGTAGTCCCCATTGTGTATTATACAGGCTGTGTCCTGCGGCCTGATGTGACACTAATTTTATTATTATCAAAGGGGTCTTACGGCATATTGAAACCTAAAACAATAATCAACCATCATCTGTTACATCTGTAAAAGGCAATTACATGATAAATGTGTTATCATGTTAAAATCAACATAAAACCTGATGAAAAAAGGGTTCAAGCTTGATTAAAACAAGCTATTGATGTATTGTGTAGCGATATGATTTTTGGAACGCTTAAAATAAGGACAATTTATGAAGGTTTTAGAAAATGTATGGATACCAGTGAGTGACGGAACCAACCTGGCGGCCAAAATCTGGTTGCCCGAAGAGGCAGATGACCAGTCTCCGGTTGCAGGCATTCTTGAATATATACCCTATAGAAAACGTGATACCAAGGCTGTTGGAGACCATAAAATGCATTCATATTTCGCAAAGAAAGGATTTGCAGGTATCAGGGTAGATTTAAGGGGCAGCGGAGATTCTGAAGGGATTCTGCGTGATGAATATTTGCAACAGGAACTGGATGATGGAATGGAAGTCATAAAATGGATTGCCTCCCAACCATGGTGTAATGGCAAGGTTGGGATGATTGGCATTTCGTGGGGAGGTTTTAATGCGTTACAATTAGCAGCCTTACAACCACCTGCTTTAAAAGCCGTTATTTCGGTTGCCTCTTCCGATGACAGGTATGCAGATGATGTGCATTATATGGGTGGTTGCATGATCTCTGACAATTTATCATGGGCATCGGTTATGTTTGCCAACAACAGTTGTCCTCCTGACCCTGAAATAGTCGGTGACCGGTGGAAGGATATGTGGCTCGAACGCCTTGAAGGAAGTGGCCTGTGGCTCAAAAAATGGCTGCAACATCAATACCGTGATGCATATTGGAAACATGCTTCGGTATGTGAAAATTACCAGGCGATAAAATGCCCTGTATTGGCTGTCAGTGGATGGGCTGACGGGTATTCAAACACCGTTTTCAGATTAATGGAAAATCTCAATGTTCCACGCAAGGGAATCATCGGGGCGTACGGACATACATACCCACACATGGCAGGTCACGGGGCTTCGTTTGATTTCCTGGACGAATCTGTGCGGTGGTGGGATCAGTGGCTTAATGGCATTGACAACGGTGTGAAAGATGAGCCCATGTTGAATTTGTGGGTACTAGATTCTGTTTCACCCTTGTCTTCAGACCGGCCGGGCAGATGGATAGATGAGAATAATTGGCCATCATCCTATGTTGAAAACAAATCATACCCTCTTGATAGCCTGAGGATAGCATCCCGGAATCTACCGTCAACAGAAACAGAGTCATTGAAAATCAAGAGCCCGCTCAACGTGGGATTGTTTGGAGGCAAGTGGTGTTCCTATTCAGAATCCACTGACCTCCCTACTGACCAAAGGGAAGAAGACGGAGGTGCACTTGTTTTCGACAGCCCTGTGCTTGAAGAGGATTACGAAATTCTGGGAAAACCCGTATTAAAACTAAAGTTAAAATCTGACAAGCCTGTATCTCAAGTGGCAGTGAGAATATCAGATGTAGGAACCGATGGCAGAGCTACCCGTGTAAGCTTTGGTTTGTTAAATCTAACCCACAGGGATAACCATGAAAATCCTTCGGAACTTGAACCGGGAAAAATATACGATGTAAGCGTTCCGATGAACTACATTGCCCAGCGTTTTCCGGCAGGCAATCAACTCAGGGTGTCTGTATCTACATCCTATTGGCCATTGGCCTGCCCCGGAACCTGCAGAACTAACAATATTTCCCGCTGACAGCAAGTTAATTTTGCCAAAAAGGGATGCGAGGGAAAAAGATGTGTCTAAAAGACCCCTCAAAAAACCCGGGAAACTTGAAGAACTGGATACCACCTTGCTGGTTCCTGCTGAAAGGGAATGGGAGGTGATAAGAAACCTTGCTAACAACAGGGTTAGCCAAAGAATTAAAAACAACGATCCCCTGTATGTACTACACCATACAAATACGGAATTGAGGAAAGATGCGTTGGAGGAATATTCCTATAATAACAACAGGTACGATACGGTAAAGGGCGAAGTAACCGCGGTAAGGGAATTTCGCCGCAAACACTGGAATGCCAAAACCATTACGAATACCATTCTCACCTCAACACGTACCCATTTTATCATCAGGGCAACCCTTGATGCTTACCTCGGGGATGTCAGGTATTTTAGTAAATCCTGGGATGAAAAAATAAAAAGAATGTTTGTTTAACACTAAAACCGATTGCGTTTTGAAAAAGAAAAAAATATTTGTCATAGGATTGGATGAGTTTAACCTCGAAAAACTGAAAAATTTACCGGAAGCAGAGGAATGCGAGTTTCTACCTGCACTGAAATTTGATGAAATACGGGGCGTTGAAGATTATAGTATTCCTGTTTTACTTAAAAAGATTGACAAACGGATTGAAAAAGCAGGCCATATAGATGGTGTGGTAACCTATTTCGATTTTCCCTGTTCTGTGTTGGTTCCAATAATTGCCGAAAAATATAATCTTCCAGGCCCCGGGCTCGAAAACATCATGAAATGTGAACATAAATACTGGAGCCGGCAGGAACAACACCAGGTCATACCGGATAATATACCTGAATTCAAGGCTTTTGATCCCTGCAACGAAAATGCTTATGATGAAATAGGTTTCACTCCGCCTTTCTGGATAAAACCAATAAAATCATACCATTCATACCTTGCATACCAAATTAAAAACAAAGCTCATTTTTATGAATGTCTGAAAGAGGCTCAGGAATACATTGATTATATGGTAGAACCTTTTACTTGGATAATTTCAGAATATGATTTGCCAAAACACATCAAGAAATTAAAAGAAACCATGTTTGCCGAAACTGAAGTATCCGGCAATCAATGTACCGTTGAAGGGTATATTTATGATGGTGAAGTTATGATTTATGGAGTGATAGATTCCATCAATTATGATAATCATCCCTCATTTGCCCGTTATGAATATCCATCCTTATTACCCTATGAAGTGCAATACAGAATGTCAGAACTTTCCCGCCTTGTGATTGAGCAAATCGGGTTAAACAATACCCCATTCAATATTGAATATTTTTACAACAAGGATAAAAATCAGATCAACCTGCTTGAAATCAATCCCAGAATGTCACAGTCTCATGCCGACATGTTTGAAAAAATCCATGGGATATCCCATCATCATGTTATGCTGAACCTTGCACTTGGCAGAAGGCCTGATCCTATGGCCCCTGAGGGGAAATATGAAGTGGCGTCTCACTTTATGTTACGGTATTTTAGGCCAGGAACAGTGAAAAAAACTCCGACAGACAAAGAAATTGAATATGTGGAAAACAAATACCCTGACATGGAATTAAAGATCAATGTACAAAAAGGTATGTCGCTTGATGATCTTCCGGATTACAAGACTGACAGTTACAGTTCTGTGTTAGCAAACATCATGTTGGGAGGGAAAAGCCATGAAGAGCTATTGAATAAATACAACGATGTGGTGAATAATTTGACGTTTGAAATTGAATAATACCTTGCAAAAAACTGAAAACCAGATGAAGTGTTATGTTTATATTTTGATTGTACTTCCATTGCTTCTGTCTGCATGTAATGAAGAGGCGGAGGAAACAGAAACCACATTGAACGCAAACGTAACAGAACAAAACGGATGTAAAAGTTATAACGGAAACATCAAGGACAGCAGCGAAATTACAAGTAGCATGTCCTGTATAGAATACAATTATGATGAGTCAGAGATGTGTTTATCCCTGTCGCATATTAATGCCGGATTCAATTGTTGTCCCGGAGAATTGTATTGCGAAGTAAACATGCATTCTGACACAATTCTTGTGCAGGAATTTGAAACCGAAGCCCTTTGTGATTGCCATTGCCTTTTCGATATGGAAATTGAAGTGTACAGGGTGAAAGCTGAAAATTATTATCTGAAAATTGAGGAACCTTACGCCCATAGTCAAACTTCACTGGAATTTGAAATTAACCTGAGCACTAGCCCAACAGGATCATATTGTGTCGAACGGACAGATTATCCATGGGGATATTGATGCGAAATATTTATTAGAAGCCCCTTTAAGCATATTTTCCATCTGATATTTTGTGTTTATAAGAACTATACCCGAAATTAAATTATCCATTTCCGTATTTGGCCTCCAGTTCTTTCAGAATTTTATACACCACAGGGCAGGTTTTGCTGTTTTTGATG
>CAZGPW010000179.1:0-16879 GCA_964527535.1 uncultured Bacteroidales bacterium | reverse complement strand
CCCCGATCTTGCAGGCAATGATTACCATCTTTTGCATTCCAATGTCAGAGGCGAATTGCAAACCCCCAACTGGGAACGCTACCTGAACCGGCGCAATACAGACCTGTACAACCACGATGTGTTACAAAGCGACGATTACTGGGGCAAGCGGGCAAAAGAATATTGGGATAGTCACTAATAAATATGAAACCAAAAATCATAAATGGCATAAACGGAAATTATTTGTTTTTCCCGCAAGACCCGGAAACCATCCTTTCAGACAGCAATTTTTCGTATGTGTTTCTCGGAGCCAGGGCCAAAGACGGGCAACGGGTAATCATAAAAGTGTTAAACCCTGACTTGCGTGATTTTAAGCATGCCAGGGTACATTTTTTAATGCAGGCAAGCATTCAAATCAAACATCCCGGCATCATACAAAATCTTGACATGGCTAAAGATGAACACAGTTATTACATTGTTCAGGAGTTTGTTGACAGCGCCGATATCAAAACATTAATCAGGCTTAAGCAGGCTAATGACGAACGGTTGATAAGCAGAATTATGATCCCGGTACTTGATGCCCTGGAAGTTATCCACAACAACAACATCGTTCACCGCAATATCAAACCTTCAAATATATTGGTGGCTTTTAAACCGGACACAGAAGTAATAAACTGGGAAAATCCGGTAATTCGTATCATCGATTTCGACAAAGCAAAAACGCCCGACAACATTCCACTTTTTCAGAGCGAAGAAAAAAAACACCCGTTTTCACTCTTGTACTCCGCTCCTGAACTCATACTCAACCAGGAAAACCTTACTGACCATCGGGCTGACCTTTATAGCCTTGGTGTGGTTATGCTGGAAATGTTTACCGGCAAACCCACTTTCTTTGATGACAACCCCGCAAGCATAGTGTCAAATCAAATGACAAAAACACCAGCACGGCCAAAAAAGATGTATCCCAGGTTTTATGATATCATAAAAAAGGCCATCAACAAAATCAAAATTGAAGGGCCTCCATCAAAAATACCTCAACAGGTTTTATCGGAAAAACTCCGGGAAGGCATGGATTTACGTTACAACTCTGCTGCTGACATGAAAGCAGACATTATTGAATTTTTAAAAGACCCGGGGCCTCCTCCCAAGACAGGATTAAGAAATCTGTTGAGCAAATAATACACGCTTTTTTATCGTGTGCTATCAGTATTTCCATTGGTTTTCTGAATTCTTGCATCCCGTATCACAGCTTTTTCTTTATCAGCTCCCGGCAGATAATCCAAGTATATGCTTGACATTGCCTTAAACATGTTTTTACGGGCAGCCGGAAACCGCTTTTCCATATCATCAAGTAAATGACGTATTTCGATGCGCTGTGTTTTATCCTCATAAGGACATGGTTCATTTCTCAAGGGGAAGCCTAAAATACGGGCATATTCCCTTGTTTGTTTATCTGTATGATAAAGCAAAGGGCGGATAATGTTCACCCGTCCGTTAAACATGGGCAATTTTCCGGGCAAGGATGAGAACGTCCCGTGTGAAATCAAATTGAGCATCATGGTTTCAAGTGCATCGTCACGGTGATGACCAAGTACTATTTTATTAAAATTCAGTCTTTTCCCAAGCTCAAACAGGGTTTTACGACGGTGCCAGGAACAATAAAAACACGTGGATGATTTATCAGCCTTTGAAAAATCAACGGAAATCTGTTCAACATGCAGCGGGACATCCAGTTGATGACAGAAATCTTTCAGCCACACCAGATCGGTTTTATACGGAATTTCCCGGATGTCCACAAAAACCGCTGTCAGTGAATAATCTTTGTCAGTAAATTTTTTCCTTCCTGCCAGTGTTTTAAGCAAGGCAAGGCTGTCTTTACCACCGGAAACACCAATCATCAGGCGGTCTCT
This sequence comes from uncultured Bacteroidales bacterium, assembly GCA_964527535.1. Taxonomy (GTDB): domain Bacteria; phylum Bacteroidota; class Bacteroidia; order Bacteroidales; family ML635J-15; genus JAQIBY01. The sequence goes on along the minus strand of CAZGPW010000179.1, from coordinate 14,990 downwards.
GTCATCAATCATACCATGCTCCCGGATGCATGTACCTGCCCTGGCATGAAATTGCTGCAAGAATTTTTTTTCTTTTTTATTCATAAAGACAAAGGTAACGATTGATTCCGACCTTGAATTTATTTTAAGAAGTTATGAATTTTAAACATATCTCCTTCTAATTTGTTTACATTATGTACGTTATGTAAAACCAGGGGCAAAGAACTAAATTTGGAAATTTAATAGAATTTGACGTTCTTACACCCGTTTAAAAACATCCACATTTATGAAGCACAATCATAATTTATCTAATCTGACATTTCATGCTTTACTGGAGCATAACAGACAACATTATTCTCAAAATAAAGCCCTGGGATTTGATAATGAGCCGATGATGACTTATGCTGAAATGCATGAACATATTGACAAGGTTCAGAAAAAGCTTGCCGGCCTGGGCATAAAACCCGGGGACAAAGTAGCCCTGTTTTCTAATAACGCACCAAACTGGGGAATTGCATATTTTGCTGTGGTAAAATCAGGCGCTGTAATTGTTCCAATGCTACCCGATTTGCAAAACGAAGAAATAAAAAACATCCTTGAGCACTCAGAAGCTAAAGCAATTTTTGTGTCTGAAAGGCTGAAAAATAAGCTTTATGAAGCCGTCGATTCCTTGCCTGATGTTGTTGTTACCCTTGATGATTTTAGTGTGATAAAAGGAGAATCATCCCCTGCAAAACTCAAAGTACCTGAAATCAACGAAGATGATTTGGCAGCCATCATTTACACATCAGGAGCCACCGGAAAATCAAAAGGCGTTATGCTGACACACAAAAACATGGTCATCAACACCATCCAGGGTGATATTGTACAACCGGTAAATGACAGTGACCGTTTTCTATCCGTATTGCCTTTATCACATGCTTATGAAAATACATTGGGGCTGTTGTTGCCTGTTTTGAACGGAGCCAGTGTGACATACTTGCGCAAACCACCAACAGCCGCTGTGCTTATGCCAGCATTGAAACGTGTGAAACCTACGCTGATGCTCACCGTCCCGATGATCATTGAAAAAGTGGTCAGGAATAAAGTGTTCGCCAAATTTAAGAATGGTGGCTTCAGGGGTATATTATATCAATTCCTCCCTCTGCGTAAACTGATTCATTACCTTGCCGGAAAAAAAATCAAAGCTGCTTTTGGCGGAGAACTGAAGTTTTTTGGCATCGGTGGTGCTAAGTTAGATAAAAAAGTGGAACGGTTCCTGCTGGATGCTAAATTTCCGTATGCCATTGGTTACGGCCTCACTGAAACAGCCCCCTTGTCTGCAGGGTGTAATCCTGACAACACAAAGTTGCGTTCAATAGGCCCGGCTGTAAAATGGGTTGACCTGAAAATCAGTGACGGAAACAACGGAGGTAATCCGGGTGAGGTGCTCATAAAAGGCCCCAACGTAATGAAAGGATATTACAAAAACCCGGAACTGACAAAGGAAGTATTTACCGATGATGGTTACTTCCGTACCGGTGATCTTGGCGCTTTAAATGTCAAAGGAAGATTATATTTGAAAGGGCGTTCAAAAAACATGATAGTGGGTGCCAATGGAGAAAATATATATCCCGAAGACATAGAAACCGTCATCAACAATTATGCTCATGTTGTTGAATCTGTGGTGATTGAAAGAAAAGGTCAATTAATAGCACTTGTGCATTTCAACCGGCAGGAGATTGAAGAAAAAGCCAGGCATATACGTGAGGACATTCAAACCTTTGTGGATAAAAAAATGGATGAACTGGTAAATGACCTGCATGATTTTGTTAATGCCAGGGTTAGAAAAAGTGCACGCTTACAAGCCATTGTGGTACAAAATTATGAGTTCGAAAAAACAGCAACCCATAAAATAAAACGGTTTATGTACCAGTAACATTAACCAGGCTGGCAAATAATCTTACTGACTTTCTGTGCTTTGATGATTACCATCCGGATAAATTTTTGGCCATATTTTTTTCCAAGTGGTAAAATTTTCGGGTTTAAATGCACATTGGTGTTTATCAATACAGTCGCCAAAGTTTGTAACTGTTTATGTATTTGTTCATAAAGTCGGAAGTCCGAAGTCGGAAGTCGGAAGTCGGAAGACCCTATATTATTCCTTTTTCAGGGATAATTTCCGTTTTATAAATTATCAATTTCTCTAAGTTCATCATCACCAAGATACCTTGGATGCCCTGTCTGCTTAACGGCAAACTGTAACCCTGCCAGGTATTCCAGCACTTCCATACGATCATAGGCTTCAAAAAGGCTTTTTCCTAATGTGATGGCACCATGATTATTCAAAAGGGCAGCATTGGCATTGCCAATAAATCCGGCAACGCTCTTTGCCAATGCACCTGTTCCCATCATAGCATAAGGCACGTAAGCAATTTCACCAAGAAAATACCGGGCTTCACCACAAAGGTTGTTTATTAAATGATGCTTAGAACACGCCCATGCAGTGGCTTTAAGTGGATGAGCATGCACCACAGCCCTGACATCCGGTCTCTTCTTGTAAATCTGCAAATGCATGGCTGTTTCCATACTGGCTTTTAATTCCGGGGTCATTGACTTTCCGTCTGCATCCAGCTCAATGATTTGCTCAGCTTTGATATTGCCTTTGTCAATCTGTGAAGGTGTGATAAAGACATGCCCCTTATCTGTTTTCATTGATACATTTCCACCTGAGCAGGTTGTCAGTTGCCGGTCATAAAGACGCTGCATATTGTTTGCTACTTCTTGTTTTACCTGTGTATTTTTCATGAAAGAAATCTGTTATTTGGTTGCTATTATGTCCAATAAAGCCTTTTCATTGGCATCCGCAATCCCTTTATCCGTGATGATACCAGTAATCAGTTTTGCGGGTGTAACATCAAAAGCGGGATTGATGCAATCAGATCCAGGGTGATTGACATGGATGGTATGCATTTTTCCTTTTTCATCAGTACCGGTTTGCATCATAACTTCAGAGGCATTTCGTTCTTCAATGATGATATCTTTTCCGGTTTTTGTTTTCATGTCGATGGTTGAACATGGAGCTGCCACATAAAAAGGAAGCTTATAATAATTTGCAGCAATGGCTTTTTCGAGCGTACCGATTTTATTAGCCACATCACCGTTGGCAGCTATGCGGTCTGCCCCGACGATTACCATATCAATTTTTCCCTGAGCCATCAGTGCTGCTCCGGCATTGTCAGGTATAATGGCATGAGGCACACCGTGATTGTGTAATTCCCAGGCGGTAAGCCGTCCGCCTTGTGAGCGCGGGCGCGTTTCATCAACATAAACAAAGATTTTTTTACCTGCATCCCAGGCATGGTAAACAGGGGCCAGGGCAGAACCATAATCCACAAAAGCCAGCCAACCGGCATTGCAATGGGTTTCAATGCGCATTCCGTGTTTAATAAGGGCATTACCGTATGATCCAATGCGTCGTCCTTCCTCAGCGTTTTCATCTGCCAGGCGTTTGGCTTCAGCTATGGCCTGAGCTCTGCCTTTTATCGCTTCCGCATAAACTTTTTCAGTAGTGTAAAATAAATTCCGGGCTGTGGGTCTTGTACCTTCAATATCACGGCGGGCAGTTTCGAGATAATTTCCGTAATCAGCAACCGGAGCTTCTTGTGCAGCCTGCGCCATAGCATATCCGGCAGCCGCTCCAATCGCTCCTGCACCGCGAATAATCATGGTTTTTATGGCCATGCATGTGTCTTTATACGACCTGGAAGTAAACCATGAAAACTCAAAAGGAAGGGCGTTTTGTTCAATCATGTGTACTTTCCCTTTGTCGTAATATATCGTTCTGAAATGTTTTTTGTTTACTTTCATGTTAAACCGTTTAATAAGTGATGTTTCAAATGTAAGAATTATTTCGGTACATTGAATCAGCTCAGGCTTTCGTACAGGATATCATCATAGGCTGCCATTATTTTTCTTACCACCGGATGCTTTGGGTTAGCATGGCAACAAGCTTTAATTTCCTTTACAGGTAATACTTTCGGTGATGTTCCTGTGATGAAAACAGCATCGTATTTCAGCAGGTTGGTAACGTGTACCATTTTTTCTTCCATTTTTAGATTCAACTTATTCACACATTCAAAAACATATTTCCTGGTCACCCCTTTCAGCACCATGTTTCCCGGAGCAGTCACAACGGTATTATCAACCACAAAAAACAAATTTGACTTGCTGCCTTCGGTTAAATACCCTTGTTCATTGTAAAACAAAACCTCATACACATCCCTGATTTTTTTGTAGCGGGCTACCACATTCTTCATGGTCTGGTTCCATTTTTTGATGTTGGGGCGTTCTCTTTCAAAATGCGCCACAGCCACATCCACGCCCCCTGTGTAATCTTTTATTGACGGGTAATGATGTGGAATAACTTCAGTCAGCCACTTCAGGTTTTTGCCATCGCTGAAGACAGACACACGAATGTTGCCATTTTTAACCCTGTTAATACGAATGCATAATTTGATTTTTTGTCTCAAATGTGATTTATGAATTCTTTTTTTTACCCCCGAAAGGGCAAGACTATTCTGCATCCTATACAAATGATCATCCAAAAAAGCTACTTTACCATCAATGACACGCATCACTTCATAAAACATGTCGTATTCAGCCAGGGCTTGATGGTTTATATGCTCTGCCGGGATACACTGATTATCAAGAATAACAAAGTTTTCTTTTTCAGATATGTTCACCATATTGCTTTATATATTCCAGCAAGAGGTCCAACACGTTATGCACGTTTTGCTTAAAGGTCTCCAAAACAGCTTCCCAGGAAACAGGATCTGCATCCTCTTTCCAACAGTCATAATCGGTACTCATGGCAACAACAGCGTAAGGGATACCAATTTCGTTTGCCAGAATGGCTTCGGGCGCGATACTCATGTTGATAAGATCAGCCCCCCATGTCCTGAACATGTGGGATTCTGCCTTGGTTGAAAACCGGGGGCCTTCAATGGTAATAATGGTACCGCTGTCATGAAAACTGAGTTTTAAATTTTTTGCGATTTGTGTCAGATGTGACCGCATATCTTTATCGAAAGGTTCCGGCATTGGCGTATGTTTCATATCTCCGGCGGGAAAACTTTCATAAAAGGATACTTTTCTAAGCCTTGTAAAATCAATAAACTGATCCGCAAACACAATATCGCCGGGCTTGATTTTCTCCCGCAGGCTGCCGGCAGCTGTACTGGCAATAATATGCTCACAGCCCAATTCTTTCAATGCCCATATATTGGCACGGTTATTTACCTGTGTCGGTGGGATGTTATGTTTTTTGTTGTGCCGGCTCAACAGCGCAACCGGGACACCCTGAATTTCACCAACAGTAATATCCGAATGGGGGCCATAGGGCGTTGCAAGATTAACTGTTTCTGATTCCTTCATTATATCCGGATTTTCGAGCCCGGATCCCCCAATAATCCCTAATTTTTTAGTCATACCTCAGCGAATCTAAATCCATTTGATATCTTTCGTCAATAGCTTCATTGCCCGGAAACTCATCGTGGGCAATTTTTATTACACGTTTTGCCGAATCAATTTCATACTCTTCAATCAATAAATCAAAATAATGTTTCATGCCATCGGGAAGCAGTGGTTTTGTATGCGATTCGGAATTTCTCACTACCGAATCTAAAGCTGGCAACATGGCACCCATGGTTTCAAGTCCATCACGTTGATTATGTCCCATAATATCCATCACAGCCTGGTAAAAAACCAACGCTGGGTCTTCTGATAAATTCAGGTAATTGCGGAGAAGCGAATTGATCTTGTTAAAATTTTTATTTGCTGAATAATCCAGGATCATGGGAACACCGGCTTTAATAATATCATGAATGATAAAATTGTTTTCCGGAAAATATTCTCCGTATTTATCTTTCTTTACAGCCCTGGTCAGGTTTTTTATGGCATCCATGTAAGTATTTCTGTATTCCGGCAACTTAGATAAGTCAGAATCCTGGGAAATCTGATAATAAGCCAGAGCCTGATATAAGTATAATTCGGGGTCTCCTGCATATTTCTTTTTGTTCAGCATTTTATTTGCTCGTTTGGCACAATCTTCCCATTCTTCATTTTCATACATGTCAGCCAGCTTATCAAAATAGCCACCTACCACTTGTGACATGCCTGATGCTGAAAAAATGAATATAAATACAAACAACAATTGTAACTGTTTCATAATTTTTTCAATTTATAACATTTTAATACATATCAAATCATATACCGAAAATCATACAATCTTAAGTTTACAGCATTCATTAAATAAGAAAACATCCTTAGTCCATTGTAGGCAAACCATCATACGATTCACCTTCAACAATGGTATATTTTTCCTTATCCTCAATTACCTGGCGATCTAAAAACACAATGCCGTTAAGGTGATCAATTTCATGCTGAAAAATATGAGCCGTATATTGATGATCTATCCTTTCCACCACCCTGTTGCCTTCAGCATCGTAATATTCAATATCCACCCATATAGCCCGGTATGAAAAATCTTCAATGTCAGGATAACCGTCACCTGTAGGTATGGATAAACAGCCATCCTGACGCTGTACAACAGAATCTGAATACTGAATGATCCGCGGGTTATAATATACTTCCCAGGGATGGATAACGGCACCGATATCCCAACGTTGTACCCAAGTCACCCTTCGGTTTATCCCAATTTGAGGGGCAGCAATTCCTACACCTCCCTCGGCATGTACAGTTTTTTCCATGCGGTCGGTAAGCAATTGCAGGTTTTCTTCGTCCAGCACCACGTTGCTTGATGTGTTTCTAAGGATGGTGGAATCCGGTTGTTCATAAAATATCATTACGTCCATTTTTTGGGTTGCTGTCCCAGATTCTATCAATTCATTTTCTGCAATTGAAAACCTTGTGGTGGTGGTTTTTTCTATGTGAAGGGGATATGAAGGGCCACAATCATTATAAGCCCAGACATACAGGTCATAATCCGTTCCTTCATCGCAATCTTCTAACAAGTATTGCTTCACCGTATCGATGTCTGTAGCTTCGGAAAAATTGTTTTCGGTGTTGTATTTGTACCCATCGCAATTTTCAACCGCTGACCATTCCCATAAAATACTGGTGTCACTGACTACAAATGTAACATCCTCAGGTGGTGCAGGTTGAAAATCGGTAAGCCCTGTGAAATCAAATGTGTATTGAGCAGAATCTGCGGGCTGATCGGTAACGACATCGGATTCGACAACAGCACATGCAGTTGTATAGCCAGTAAAACTAAGCTCATCGCCCGGAGAAAATGAAAACACATTGTTCTTAATGGATTGCGTGAGTTTCAGTTCGGGCTGTTCGAGTATATCCAGTTTCATTGTGTTGTTGCTATTCGAACTCATTATTTGTATGGTTCTGACCTGATTTCCAGCCCGAATGCTCAGGGTATAATGTGCCTGCATTCCAGGAATAAAATTTAACACATACGAGCCTGGTTTTGTTTTAAAGGTTTGTTCATGTAATTTTCTGCCTGTAACATCCAACACCCTGACATGTACATCTTCTTCCGGGTTATAAATGCCAACATGGGCTTGATCTGATGTGGGATTGGGGTATGCTTCGCTCACTAAAAGCCCCGATTTGTTTACCATCTCCTCTTGCTCAATGCCACTGGATATATTGAGCAAAAGCGTTGAGTTTGGGTAATAAATTATGGTATCACCACCGGCGGTCAGGTTTTCAGTGAGGATACTATCAAGCCGGAGTTGATCGGCCGGCTGATCCATGCTAAAATTCAACTCTATTTGTTGCTGCGCCCATGAGGGAAAAGTAATGGAAACAACAAACAGAATCAGGAGGGATTTCTTTAATGTGTACATAACCATTTTTATTTCGGTTTATTTAACGTACCAAAGGTAACAAAATTTCAATCTTGTTGATTATTGAATTTGCATTTTCTATAGGGGGAGGTTGATAACGCAATCAAAATCAACAATGGCATTGTTTTAATTCAAAAAAGAACAAGGTTGCCCGAAAAGACATAACCTGTCTTTTTCTGACAACCCTGTTGCATCAGTTTAAAAACTAAAGATTTAGCTTTTATCAATAAAGTCAAGAATCAATTAGCTTCCTGCTGCAAGTTTCTCATACGTTCCTGCAATGCTGCGTCCTGAGAGACACTACGGTTAATTTCAATGTACCGTTCTTTTGTCATGTCAGAATCATCAAAACTTTCGTCCATGGACGTTTGCATATTCTGTTGTTCTTCAGTAACAACTTTATCAGCAGCTTTAAACCCTTTGCTTTCTTCCGGTGTCATTTCAGGTTCTTCTCCTTGTTGGCTGGCTTTCGCAATTTCCTGATAACGCTGTACTGTCATGTCGTTATCCTCGATGGCTTTTACCATTTTTTGCTGCCCCTGCTGATTGATTTCTTGAATGGTTTGCTGCAAGCTGATAAATTCTTTTAATTCATTGTCCGAAATGTCTCCGGATTCTTGTTGTTGCTCTTCGATTTGGGCAAAACCCATACTACCAGCAAATAATAGCACTAAAACTAAACTTGTCATTTTCATTAATTTTTTCATAATATCTGTTTTTAAATTTTTCATAAGATTAACGCTTGAATTTTGCTATTGTTGTTCAAAAGTAACATAAATTCCATTGATTTACAGAAAATTATACTCAACCATGTTATACTAATAGCAATAAGGCGAAAATTGTGGCAAAAACCCGCCTGACTTATATTATACTAATGTATATAAAATTTGGCTTTATATCTAATTGGTTTTATGTCACTTTACAATTCACACATCAGTGCTCAGCAGGAGCAGGGAACACGCTTACACAGGAACATGTTATTATTTATCCCAATACCGCTCATCGCAGTGTAAATGTCATGCTCAACCAAAAGGATATTCAGAAGATTGAAATCACATCCCTCCGGGCATATATTACATCCATATTATAACGAAATCACAGACATATACTGAAAAACTATTACGGCAATAAATGTGTTTTATCCTATTGATTTTGCAATATCTTTAAGGTTGGATTTTTTCAGGTAAAACTGATTGCTGTTTTTGGTCTGATAAATAAATTGCTTTGACAAATTATCATAAATGCTGATGTAAACATTGACCCCGGTTTGTGCAAACATTAACACAAAACGGTCTCCATCGCCATTGGGCTCCCCAATTTTCCACGGATAAGGGTATTTTTTCATCAGCTTATTTTCGTCAAGGTTTTCTTCAGTCCCCGAAATAAAATTTGGTTTTAGCAAACAATAAGTGGGGATATGCAGGGTTTCACTTTGTAAATTCTGCATAACGGTATTTTTTACCACATCCTCATCCATCCACTGGGTTTTCCCCATAGCAAGCAGGTTATTGATGGCCTGAAGGTTGGTTTTCAGGCTTAGTTTTGACATGTTATAAAAATTCGGGTGAGTGTATATAATAGTCTTTAGATCTGTTGTTTCAGGTTGTTTTGTCAGCATTTTATTTAAATCAGCTGATTGGTATAAAGGGAAACTGGCTACCCCCAGATTATTTCCATTGTGATCTTTCATGCGCAATTTGCAGCGAATATCAAAAACCTGGTTGTTTTGTCCCCTTTTTACATCAAAATAAAACAAAGGGTTTGTTTTACCCGTTGTCATTTCATCAGGAGCATGTGATTTTAATTCATATTCACTGATTGTCCATACTTCATCCAATACTTCACTAAAAACTGTATTGTATGCCTCCGGAACATAAAATGTAATCCTGCTGTTCTTAATCTTAATGAGTTCGCCGGAGTTGAAATTTCTTTTTTGTCCGTTATCGGTGACTACACCTACTTCTACCTGTGCAAGTAAATTAAGACTTAACAGGCAATTTAATACAATTAGAAAGCAAAAACGCATATTGATCTTATCCTTTAGTGATAAAATATTTTCATTTACAAAAATAAAAAACCGGAAGGAATCTTACAAAACTCATACCATGAATTATTGATGAATAGTTTATCTCATCTTAATAATTTGTTTCCTGTCGGGGCCACTGGAAATCATGGTCACAGGGATACCAGTTTCATTTTCAATCCAATGAATGTAATTTTTCAGGGCTTGTGGCAATGCATCTTTATCTTTAATACCATCCAGGGACTGATTCCATCCTTTTATGGATTTATATACAGGGTCAGCCTGTTCAAGGTCAAAAGGCAGTTCGGAGGAGTTCCCTTGTGGAGTATGGTAAGCGGTTGCCACTTTAATTTCATGAAAATGATTAAGCACATCCACTTTGGTCATAATGAGCTGTGTTACCCCATTGAGCATAATGCTGTATTTAAGTGCAACCATATCAAGCCAACCGCAACGGCGTGGTCTGCCTGTGGTTGCCCCGTACTCGTTGCCTTCATCCCGCAATTTCTGGCCGTTATCATCATCCAACTCAGTTGGGAAAGGACCACCTCCTACCCTGGTGCAATAGGCCTTAAAAATTCCATACACCTCACCTGTTTTTTGAGGAGCAATCCCCATTCCGTTGAATACTGCAGCACTTACCGTATTTGAAGACGTTACATAAGGATATGAGCCGTAATCAATATCCAGCATGGTTCCCTGTGCCCCTTCAGCAAGCATGGTTTGGTTTTTATCCAGCGCATTATTGATGTAATACTCGGTATTGATGATGTTAAGATTTTTCATGTAATCAATGGCATCATTCCACTCAGCTTCATCATCATCGCTGTATGGTTCTCCATCATAGGCTTTGAGTAAGGTGTTGTGGTGCTCAATGATGTTTTTATATTTTTCAGTGTACGCATCGCTCAACAAATCACCTGCCCGCAAGCCGCAACGGGCAACCTTGTCGGTATATACAGGCCCTATTCCTTTGAGTGTACTGCCAATTTTATTTTTCCCTTTTCTGGTTTCGTAAGCAGCATCAAGCAACCGGTGGGTTGGCAGTATCAAATTGACTTTATCGGAAATCAAAAGCTTATCTTTGACATTGACACCGAGATCTTCCAGTTCTTTGATTTCATTTTTCAACAACACCGGGTCAATCACCATTCCGTTTCCGACAATATTAACCTTATCATCGTGAAATATACCACTGGGGATGCTGTGCAATACATGTTTAATATTATTGAACTCCAGGGTATGACCAGCGTTTGGCCCTCCCTGAAAACGCACAATGTTCTTATATCCGGGGGTAAGTACATCCACAACTTTTCCTTTGCCTTCATCTCCCCACTGAAGTCCTAACAATACATCAACTTTCATAATTTTTCATCTTTAACACCTTATAATACATGCCGGCGACTTATTCTATCCCGGACAAACTACATTATTTTTTCTTATCAAGTCTCTTTCTGCATTCTGAACACAGGCCGTAAAAATACAGAGAATGATATGAAACTTCAAAATCATTTTTCCGGCTGATTTCGCGTTGAATTTCGTCAATCCGGACGTCACAGAACTCAATTACTTTACCACATTTTGTGCAGATAAGGTGGTCATGTTCTTTACAGTTGTATGCTTTTTCGTAAGATGTGTGTTTTTGCCCGAATTGATGCTTGATAACAAGATTTGCCTCCAGCAACAAGTTTATGGTACTGTAAATGGTGGCCCGGCTTACCCGGTAATTTTTATTCCGCATTTTAATGTAAAGGGATTCAACATCAAAATGTCCTTCGGTAGCATAGGTTTCCTCCAGAATTGCAAAACGCTCCGGAGTTTTACGATGCCCGGTTTCCTCCAGGTACTTGGTGAAGACCCTCTTGACATGTTCATTGTTTTTTACGGCCATAATTCAGTTAATTTTTATTTTGAATAAAATTAAATAAAAATAAGATTCCTGCAAAAATATAACCATTTTTTTTAATGCCTTAAATTCGCAAGTGGTTCTGGATATTGTTCCCTTTTGTTAACAGAATTCAAGGATAATGGTTCATGATGCAAGCATTTTTTAAGGTAAAAACGCAAAGGATGGCACGAAGGAACGATAGCGAGGTGTTGAGAGGGAAAGGAAGTGGGCGGTGGGCGGTAATCGGTGATCGGTGATCGGTAAGCGGTAATCAGTGATCGGTGATCGGTAAGCGGTGATCGGTGATCGGTAAGCGGTGGGCGGTGATGGTGTGAAGTTAATAATGAATGGTCAATATAGGAATGCTGTTTATCGCATTACGGATAAGCACGTGCTTTCGTTCCATCGTGCCATGGAGGTATGCCGTTAAATTTTAGAATAAAGCAATAAATTTAACACTTTGCACCTCTCCACTTATGCGCTGATTGGTTAGGTTGATTTTTAACAATGTCATCACCAAATCCTGGTGCGCTTTTCTTCCGGCAAGTACATATCATCACCTTCCTGCACATCAAAAGCGTTGTAAAAAGCTTCCATTCCGGCAACCTGGCCATTTACACGCCATTTACCAAGCGAATGCACATCTTCTTTTGTGCGCCTCAGGATTTCCTCATCTGTAATATTCTGAGCCCACACTTTGGCATAAGCCAAAAAGAATCGCTGTGCAGGGGTAAATCCATTGATTTTTTGATCCTTTTCATCTTCCGTCAATGCGTTTTGAAAAGCAGTATATGATATACTCAGCCCCCCAAAATCAGCGATGTTTTCGCCAAGGGATAACTCACCGTCGGCATGCACAGTATCAAGCACAATAATATCATTGTACCGGTCAACCAATATTTGAGCTTCTTCATCAAAACGCTCTTCATCTTCTTTTGTCCACCATGATTCCAGGTTGCCTTCCTTGTTGAATAAACGGCCTTTGTCATCAAATCCATGCGTCATTTCATGGGCGATAACCATGCCAATGGCACCATAATTAACAGCATCATCAGCATCCATATAAAAGAAAGGAGGTTGTAAAATACCGGCCGGGAAACAAATTTCGTTCATCTGCGGTGAATAATAGGCATTTACGGTTTGAGGACTCATGTGCCATTCATCCTTATCCACAGGTTTTCCAATTTTACTCAGCATGTAATCAAAATCAAATTCATTTGAATTGAGCATGTTCTGCACATAAGCATTTTCAGTCAATATCAGGCCGGAATAATCCCTCCATTTTTCAGGATAACCAATTTTTACCCGCATGGCATCAAGTTTTTTAATGGCTTTTTCCTGGGTTTCTTCGCTCATCCATGTTGAACTTTTCATGCGTTGTTTAAAGGCCTCCTGCAGATTTTCAACCAATCCGGTCATGCGCTCTTTGGCTTCGGGTGGAAAATGTTTTTCGACAAACTTTTTACCCACAGCCTCTCCCAGTGCTCCGTTGGTTGCAGAAACCATGCGTCTCCACCTGGGTTTTTGTTTTTCCTGTCCTCTCAGGAATTTACCATAAAACTGGAATTTCATGTCATCGTATTCGGAGCTTAGCATGCCGGCGGTGCTGTTCATCAATTTCCAACGGAAGTATGTTTTCCATTCATCGACAGTCAGATCGTCCATGAGTTTCCCGATATACTCAACAAACTCCGGTTGCCTGACATTGATGACTCCCGGTGATTCAAGGCCAACGGTTTTAAAATACAAAGGAAAATCAAAGGTTTTGGCATGCTTATCCAGTTCTGATAAATCCATTTTGTTGTTGACAGCATGTGGATTGCGTTGTTCCAGCCGTGTCATGGAATTTTCCGCCAGCCTTGTTTCCAGGTTCATAATAAAGTCAGCGCTTTTTTCCGCCTGTTTTTCTTCTTCACCAAAGAGCACATGCATGTTTGTCATATACCTGATATATTCTTTCCGGATTTCTTTGCTGCGCGCATCGTTACTGACATAATAATCCCGGTCGGGCAAACCGAGTCCGCCTTGCTGTAAATGCGCTATTTCCATATCGCTGTTGTCCGAATCAGCGCTTCCAAACAAGTAAAACAAACTGCTGATGCCTCGACGGTTGTTGTATGCCGCATGACGAACAACATCTGATTTTGTTTCAATGTCTTCTATCCGGTTAAACTCTTCCTGTACCGGTTCTTTCCCGTTGGCATCAATGCGTGCTGTATCCATTCCTACAGCATAAAATGTTCCTATCATCCATTCGATGCTTCCTTTCTCATGCTCTTTTTTCGCTAAACCTTCAATCAACTTTTTTACTTTATGGCTGGTTTGCTTACCCAGCTGGTCGAAACTGCCAAAACGGCTTTCTTCTTCAGGCAGGGGGTTGTTTTTTTGCCATCCGCCTGTAGCATACTGGTAAAAATCCGTTGCCGGTGATACGGTTGTATCAAGATCTGATAATACAATTGCATCTTTTTGCATGTCTTTTTCCTTTTTTTGATTGCATGATATCATTGTACTTGTGACAATGAGTGAGACAATTACAACTGAAAATAAATTGATTTGTTTCATAACGCCCTTTTTTTTATGTCAATATCATTGTTTCTGACAATAAATTAAAACAAATCATTTGAAACGTAGTGGCTTTTCCCTCCCCTTTAACAGCTTTTTAATGTTTTCTTTGTGGCTTATTAACAGTAAAATAGCAACAATGACAGAAAATATAAGCAGTGCAGACCTGTCTTCGTTAAAAACTAAAAACAACAACAACGGAAAGGATAGACCTGCCAGCATGGATGAAACTGAAACAATCCTGGTGACCAAAAACACCAGCAGAAAAATACCGAGAGCTGAGATGGCTGCCAATGGATGAACAGCAAGGACCAAGCCCAGGGTACTGGCCACGCCTTTTCCGCCACGAAACCCTGAATAGGCCGGGAACAAATGACCCAATACCGCCAGGATACCAAGGCAAATTTGTAAAATCACAAAAGCTTCACTCCCGCCTTGCCACAGGGTTTGGAGAGGTGCCAATGAAACAGCTGCAAATGCTTTAGCCGCATCAATCAGAAAGGCAGGCAGGGCCGTTTTCCATCCGGCAACACGGAGCAAATTGGTTGCCCCTGCATTTTTACTGCCATGTTCCCTGATATCCATGCTGTGAAACCATTTTCCAAACCAGTAAGCAGCGTTGAAAGAACCAAGCAAATAAGCGATTATAGATATTATAATAAGTATGCCC
>CAZGPW010000178.1:0-7396 GCA_964527535.1 uncultured Bacteroidales bacterium | reverse complement strand
GAAAAAAACAGACTTAGAAAAACATTTGTAGCAACAAAATCGAAAAAATATCAGCTTATCTCACTGAATACCTGCGTTTTGTTAAAGTAAAATCCGTTTGAAATTGCTGCTGATGGACATACCCGTGCGCATTTTTTACATTTTTGGCAAAATGCCAGCATGGATTTATCTGGTTTGTGTTTTTGTGTGTCAGGGAGTTCAAGGTTTGTACTTACTACAGCCAGCCTGCATGCAGGGCCCAGCGTGGAATGCATTAATATCCCCATACGGCCTAAGGTGCCCAGTCCACTGTCGGCAGCAACTAATGGTAAAACCAGGTCGTAGTCACCGTCAATATGTGCTTTGGCATGGTATCCCAGGCTTGATAAAAAATTAGCCAATTGTATTGCGATAATCCCAACATCCACATAGCGACTTGCTGATTCTATCATGGTGGGTGCATGCGGGGCTGTATCAATCATTTTTTTGTTCATTGGTACTGCAATGGCGATGGCATATTGATCTTTCTTGTCAGGTGGTTTTCCGTAGGTGGGTTCATAGCCGCCTGCAGAATACCAATGGTATGGTTCCAGCTTGCAGGTGCCGGTATCGTATGCTCCTAATGTTTTACCCCAATGTTGCATGAATGACAGGATGCTTTCATTGTTGTGGCTGTTGTTGTTTAATATTGCTTTAACCGGAGGTTCATTGTAATTACGCAAATTATCGGACAAACCGAAACTGGCTTTTGTGGCTGTGACAGCAAGTTTTGTGTAATACTTACCATCGGGATGCGCCAGGCCGGGTTTTTCCCGCCATTTATCATCTGCATGTTTATACGATGGAAACATTGAATAAAATTGATTGAAAGTCACACTGCCCGGCTTTAATTTTCCCCTCGAAAACATGGTTATCCGTTCATCAATATTTCCTTTTGGCCGATCATAATGGATATGTTTTGTTCCTGGCAGAGGAAGCATGAAAACCACAATGGTGATTATGATTGTCGCGCTTAAGATGATTTCGATGATTGGAGGCATTATTCCCTGAATGGATAAAATAGCGATCCCCCCTGCGATAACAGACAGCACGGAAAAAATAAGTCCAGCCCTTCGTTCTTTTTCAAAAAAAGAAATCATGGCTGTTGCTGCAGATGTTATAAACAAAATAATAAACAATGCAATAAATATGGTATGTATCATTTCTTAGGTTGATTTCTGGGGTGATAGCTGATGATATTTTCTTTAAGAAAATGTTTATCAAGGTGTGTGTATATTTCGGTTGTGGTGATGGATGCATGCCCAAGCATTTCTTGTATGGCACGTAAATCTGCACCTCCTTCAATCAGATGGGTGGCAAATGAATGCCGTAAACTGTGCGGGCTGATGTTTTTTGTAATGCCTGCATCGGATACCGTTTTTTTGATGATGTTGAAAATCATGATCCGGCTGATGGGTTTTCCCCTGGTGGTTACAAAGACGTTATCCCTGGCTTCCACTGCAATTGAGATGTGACGCCTGGTACCATCAACATAATGCCGGATGGATTTTAATGCACTTGGGTTGATGGGAATTAACCGCTCCTTGTTTCCTTTTCCTATGATGCGAACAAAAGATTTATCAAAATAGATGTTAGACAGGCGTAGTTGACATAGTTCTGTTACCCTTAATCCACAACCATACATGGTTTCGACAATGGCTTTATTCCGGTGCCCCAGCGGGGTTGATAAATCTATAGCGGATATCATTGTATCAATCTCATTGACAGTGAGTACAGGAGGCAGTTTCTTTGAGGTTCGTGGAGCTTCAATAAGTGAAGCCGGATTGTCTTTTACGTAATCTTCGAGCAATAAATACCTGTAAAATGCTTTTATGCCGCTAACAATTCTGGCCTGGGATGTTGCGCTCATGCCTGTTGTATTTAGCCACTCCAAAAATAACTTTAAGTCTTCGGAGGTGATCTTTTCAGGTGCCTTTGTTTTTTTTCTAATCAGTGTGATATGGTTTTCCAGTTTATTTATATCATTGAGATAGGCCTTGATGCTTAAAGGGGAAAGGGATTTTTCCAGCCTTAGGTAAGTGCTGAAATCTTCTATGCATTCGTTCCATTTCATCTGTATAAATATTAATTTTTAACGGTCATAACTTGTCCCGATGACCTGTCGGGATGGAACTCACGATGGATTTTAATCATTTTTCCCGCTTTGGCGGGACAGGCTGTGTGTATTTAAAATGTTAAAATTCATGTTCGTTTCATAATGGTAAATTTACAATAATTATTAATTTTACAACAATTATGAAAAAAGTTCTGATAATTCATGGCCCCAACCTTAATCTATTGGGGAAAAGAGAAAAAAAAACATATGGTTTTGACAGTTTTGAAAACGTCCTGGCCATACTTAGAAAAACATATCCAACGCTTGATATTGATTATCTGCAAACCAATATAGAAGGAGAGATTGTTGATGCTATTCAAAACGCTGACCACACGAAGGATGCTGTTGTTTTAAACCCAGGTGGCTTTACACATACATCAGTTGCAATACGGGATGCAATTCTTGCCATTGATGTACCCGTAACGGAAATACACATCAGTAATATTAATGCCAGAGAACATTTCAGACAGCATTCTGTGATTTCTGGTGTGTGTGATGGTTGTATATCAGGATTTGGAGTTAATGGGTATTTTTTAGCGATGGTAAATGTCTTGTTGGAAATAAGCTCGTAAATATCTGACTATTTATGCATTATTCTTTGATGGTTTTACTTATTAACAATTGATTATTGATAAAAAAATGGTTAATATATTTGTACACACTTTATATCTTACTAATTTTACCTTATAAACAGCATTGTATAGTTTACTAAACTTTTTTCCAATGGAGAAATTACGAACCATTTACCGTTTAAGAATCCTGCGAGGCGGATTGTTGTTATCACTAATCAGTATATTGTGGGGAATTGGTTTACTTACTGTCTTGAATGTGTTCCCCGGCGGTATGGTATCTCACCTGAAAACTACTATTTGTACCGCTAATGATGTTACATCTGATGCACAGATGGATTTGGTTTATTGTAAAATGAGTCAGTCCGGCATTATGCTTAATGATGCTGCTACCAACGCCATTATGCTCGGAATGATGAGTGTTGTATTATTACTGGTAATTATCCGGCTTAATGGAAACAACAGAATAAGAATAGTGATTTCCTGGCTAATGGGTACCGGGGTGGTTTTATATGCAGCGGCTGCATTTTATAATGCCATGAATTTTGTCAACAGTACCAACCTCAATATGGAGAGTGCGGATCACTGGTTGTTAATACCAGGTATTGTGTTGTTGTTTTGCGGCGTTTTACTGGCTGTGATTAAAATCATTAAGGATATCACAGAGCCCGTAGGGGTTTCTTGACATGACACCAGGGCCAAATTTACAGACCCTAAGTAATAATATTTTCCTATGGCCTGACCACTTCCACCCATTGCCCTTTATTCCGCGCATGTATGCTGTTGTCATACATCGCTTCGGTGTTGAATGCCGGACGGTAAAATTTGCCTTCATAGCTGGCGTTCAGCATCACACGGTAGGTTTTTGTTTTGCCTTTGTACAGATCAAAATAGGTGTAAACCCTGTCGTCGCGGATATCCTGATGAGAGTATGCAGATGTTTCTCCCATTTCGGTGCTGAACAACCGGGAGTTGATGATTTCCCAGCCTGAAGGGAATATCTGCGATAAGGCCAGTTCTTTGAATGACGACTCAAAGCTGTTATGCGTAATCTTAACCTCGCAAATGAAATCGGTTCCCTGTTCAATCGTTGCCGGATTGATGGCAGTGCCGTCGGGATACATGTATTTTACTTTCATGTTGATTTTATTGTGAGAGGCTGTCTCGCTTCCTGCCGGCGGAACACCTTCGTGTACCAACCTGACAAACAGGGTGCCATCTGTGTTGTTGGTAATTTGGAAACTGTTATCTTCGGGTTTGACACTGTGTAAATGCATTTGTGCCACCGGATTATCTCCCTGAACCTGTGTCTTATCATTGTTGTTAAGCCGGTAGGATACATCAATGTTATCCGATATGGAAAACACATCAATATAGAACCCTGTGGAAATCAGCGCATAAGCGGTTGTTTGTGTGCTCATCCAGTGGTCTTCGCCTAGTGATGTAGCTACGGAACGCAACACATCAAAGGCTTTTTCCTTTTCATTCATCAACACCAGGGTTTCCAGTATCATGGCCTGGTCGCGCACGGATGACCCAAAAGTACGGCCATAGGCATAGGGATTCACATTGGTTTCCAGTCCGTCGATCAGGTTCGTTGCAATGCGGTGTTTGCCTGTCATTTCATAGGTGGCAGCAAGCCTCCATGCAGCTTTTTCATACAGATTTTCGGTTTGCCTGAGCCTGTTCATTGCCGAACGTTGCGGATTACCGGACAAAGCCAGTGTGTATAATCTGTAAGCCTGAATGAACTGAGAGGTTTTACCGTCGTTGGTCCATTTCATGGCTTTTTCTTTCTGGTATTTTTTCCATTTGCTTAGCAGAATGTCAGGTACCTCGTAGCCTTGTTTTCTGGCTTCAAGCAGGAAATGGCCTGCGTAGTTTGTTGTCCACAGGCTGGTGTTGTTTCCGCCCGGCCAGTAGGCAAATCCACCATTGTTCATCTGGAATTTTCTGAGTTTTGAAATGGCGGTTTTGATGTTATTCTGATGTTCCATTTTCTGCTGGGGTGTCAGTTTGGTGAATTTTTCAAGATACAATTGAGGGAATGCAGCAGAAATAACCTGTTCGGCACATCCGTGTGGATAATTCATGAGGTATTTAAGGCGTTTGTGCAGGTTGATGGGAGGTATGGCATACACTTCGAGGTTGGTGGAAGCGCTTTCCGGTATGCCAAACTGGTCAAATTCCATGGTTTTTGTTTCGTTGCTGCCAAGGCTGATGCCCTCTGTTTTGTTCATCACCGGATTGGGATACCGCACGTCAATTTCGATGCTGTAGGTTGATTTTTCGCTGGCCGATGAAGCGATGATATCCACTTTTGCCACACCTGTTTTTTTAGCAACCTTGAGCGGGAAAGTGATGGTTTGTTCGCCCGGCTCGCTAAAAGTGATGTTTTGGCTGCTTGTCGATTGGGGAACCAACAGGTCATTGGTGTTGATTTTTACATTTACATTTTTCACATTGTCTTCCATGGCGAACACGTTTACCGGCAATTGCAGTGATTCCCCCGGTCCAAGTACCCTGGGCATATCGCCGAGTACCATCAGTGGTTTTGTTACCGGCGTGTTTTTTTCGGTGTTTCCATAAGCTCCTTTAGTATTGCCTGCCACAAGCATGGTGCGTACAGAACCTACGTAGCGGGGCAATTTTATGCTGTGTGTGTTTGTTCTGCCACCTTTGAGGTGAAAAGGCCCGATGAAACGCACCACCGGCTCAAAACGATTTGCTTTGTGTGCGGCTTCTTTGTCGATACTGCCACCGCCACCAATGCTCAACAGCCTTTCGATTTTGCTGCCGTAAGCACCGATGACCCATTCGTACATGTCCCATGTTCTGACGCCCAGGGCTTCTTTGGCGTAGAAATATGACCATGGGTCAGGGTTTTCAAAATTGGTAAGCGACAGTAAGCCTTCGTCAATGATGGCTATGGTATATGTCATGTTTTTCTTGTCTTTTTCCTTAACTTTAATTTCCACCGTAGATTCAGCCCGGAGTTTGTCCGGCATGATGAGTTCGGGGTGCAAGTGTGTTTCTTTGTCTTCGATTTTAACGGGAATAACGCCATACATCCTTATAGGCCGGTCATTGCTGGTTTGTTCATGAGGTTGGATGAAGGTAACGTGTACATACACATTGGGACTCATCTCTTCGGAGGCAATGAAGGTAAATTCAGACTCTGTGTCCTCAGCGTCCAGCCAGTAATGGTCCAACACACGGCTGCCGTTTTCGATGGAAATGAATGCGCGCCCGTTTTTGCTGCCGGGCAATTTGATTTTTACCGATTCATCCACCTGGTATGTATCTTTTTCGGATTTGAATTGGAGGATATTGGCATTTTTTGCCTGTTTTCTTCCCACGCCGGCATATTCGGGCCAGTCGGCATATATGCGTTGGGATGTGGCATGACCGGATTGCAGGTCAACGATTTTCAGGATGTAATATCCCCAACTGTCCCGGTTGACTTTTAAATCCCAACTGGCTTTGCCGTTTTTGGTTTTTATGATGTCTTTTTCGATGATCTCAATGTGTTCGGAGTTGCTGTAATTGCTGCTGTTGTTGTTGTATGAATAATACCACCAGTTCCAGTCAGATTTGAGGAGTTCAATCCTCAGGTCATGTGATTTGCTGATGAGTTTGCCTTTGTTGTTAACGGTTGCGATATCTACCGTATGGGTTTTTCCTGTGGGTAGGTAATTCCCGTACCCGCGGGATGATTCAGGCAATTTCATGCCTACATAAGTAGAAAACGGGTGATAGGGGAATTGTTGTTCTTTGATGCTGAAATTGCCACCTTTTTCAAAGGCTTTTAAGGTGAGTTTGGCTTTTAATTCTCCCGGCGCATAACTGAATTTTGGCGTGGTGATGTCGGTCTGGATGTGGCCGTTTTTATCTGTTGTTGCATCAAGAATTTCGGTGGTATTAAAATCAAAAGAGTTGGTAAGGTCATCAAAATGGTAATCTTCAAAACCATCAAATTGGGTTACCATGTTATACAATGACAGAGAAACCCTGACTTTCAGGTTTTTCCCCGGAGCCCCGTGCAACCAGTTTACCCAAATGTTGGCAGGGTTAATTTTATTGTGAAAAAGGGCGTCATCCTGCAGGCTCAATTCAATTTTTAACCGGTTTGGCTTGATGGTTTCAACAGGAAGCGTATGATAGAACCGTTTGCCGCCCACCGTAACCTGTGCTGAATAATTGCCGGTAACGGCATCTTCATCCGTAGCGGTACGAAAAACATGAAAATGCAGGTCATTGAGGTTTTGCACTTGTTTATCCACAAGCTGTGATTTTGGGTTGTACAGTTCAAACATAACCGGATGACCTTCCGGAAGTGAGTTATTAATATCATCAAGAATGAATCCCAGGTAAATGGAGTCTCCTGGCCGTCGTACCCCACGCTCTGTGTAGGTAAATCCTTTCATGCCATCGCTGATGTCGGTACCACCCACATCAAAATCACTGACTGAGAGGTTGCTGCCATTTTCCAGTTTTAAGTATCCTTTGTCATCGCCATTGCTTGCAACCACAAAAAATGCTTCATCCTTCTCTTCAGGAATAGTCTCAAATTCGGCAATGCCATTCCTGTTGGTTTGCTGGCTCGAAATAAGCTGTTGCTGATAATTATAAAGATCAACCTTGACTTTTTCCAGTGGTTGTGCTTCAAGTAAATCGGTAACGATTACAAGTA
>CAZGPW010000177.1:0-43222 GCA_964527535.1 uncultured Bacteroidales bacterium | reverse complement strand
TGACTTCTGACTACCGACTTCCGACTCCCGGTAACATTACACCTAATTTTTTTTAACTTTCAGATATTCCTGGTTTTCCACTAAGTTTGCAGTAGAACCGAATATTTAATATTACACGATTGCGATGTGCTGCGATGTGCTGAGCGAAGTCGAAGCAAGCGAAGTCGAAGCAAGCGGAGTCGAAGCAAGCGGAGTCGAAGTAAGCGGAGTCGAAGTAAGCTTGTCAAAGTGATCCTGCTGAATTAAACGGAACGTGGTATGACATGAAAGTATCATTCAAAAACAAAAACATCGTTTTCATTGGCAGCGTAACTTTCCGGAAATATTTCCCTGGCTTCATTTACCAGCTCTTCCGGATGGTGATACCGTGTGGAAAAATGACCGAGTATCAGTTTTTTTGCGTTTGCTTCGCGGGCAATCATTGCTGCCTCGCGTGCTGTTGAGTGAAAGGTTTCCCGGGCATTTTCTTTCAAATTATTGCCAAAGGTTGCATCGTGATACAAGCAATGCACATTTTTAATGTCTTTTACCATTTCAGGGTAATAAGCTGTATCCGAACAATATGCGTACGATCGCAAGGCGTGCCCCGGCATGGTAAGTTTATCATTTTCAGCAATGATTTTTCCGCTTCTTACAAGATCAGCACCTTGTTTTACCCTTCGTATTTCCTGATAGGACATATCGTGTTTAACAATCTGATTTTCAATAATATTTTGGGCTACCCTTTTTTCTTGGAAGAGAAACCCACAAACCGGTATTTTATGCTTCATGGGAAATGAATAAATTTCAAGTTGTTTGTTGCTGAAAATTAATTCTTTTTCCCTGAAATTCAGTTTATGAAACACGATGGGAAATTCGGGCATAGAGCCTCCCTGGGTAAAAACATATTTCACAATGGACTCCAATTTTGGATGAGCGTATATATGCAGTATCTGATTACGCCCCAGCAATCTCATGCTTGAAAGCAGCCCAAACAGGCCAAAATAATGATCACCATGTACATGCGAAATAAACACATGCCGGATGTTTGTAAACCCCAGTTGATTACGCCGCAATTGAATTTGGCAACCTTCGCCGCAATCAATAAGAAAAGACTGATTGTGAAATGTTAATAACTGGGAGCTTGGAAACGTTGTTTTTGTTGGAACCGCTGAGCTTTTACCAAGAATATATAATTTGAATTCCTGTTTCATTTGACAATTAAAATTTTCAATCTTTACAAATATAACATAAACAATGAATTAACTTCCCTTATCCGTACAGCTTTTGGTTTTTGAATCCGCCTCCAGGGTGTTCCGCCGGGCAGGGCTTTGGGATTTGCTGCCAAAAACACCACGAATATTGGAAGAAGTAAGGTATCAATGTAAACTTTCCCGTTAAATTCGCAATGGAACTTAAAAAAAATTGTACATTTGTGAAAACCTTAAATGTAAAGCATTATGCAAAGAGACGATAAAGTATTTGATATTATTGCCAAAGAAAGGGCCCGTCAGGAGAACGGTATCGAACTGATTGCATCTGAAAACTTTGTAAGCCAGCAGGTGCTGGAAGCAATGGGCTCAGTGATGACCAACAAATACGCCGAAGGCTACCCCGGCAAACGGTATTATGGCGGGTGCCAGTTTGTTGACCAGACAGAAGAGCTTGCCCGTGAACGCCTGAAAAAATTGTACAACGCCGACTATGTCAATGTACAACCCCATAGCGGGGCACAAGCCAATGCTGCCGTTTTTCTGGCATGCATGAAACCGGGAGATAAATTCATGGGGCTGAGCCTCAATCACGGTGGCCACCTGACCCATGGTTCGCCTGTGAACAGCTCCGGGATTTTGTATGAACCCGTTGCTTATGGCGTGAGCGAAGAAACAGGCACCATTGATTACGATGAGATGGAAAAAATCGCCCTGCGCGAAAAACCCAAAATGATTGTTGGTGGTGCTTCAGCGTACAGCCGCGAGTGGGATTACAAACGCATGCGTGAAATAGCGGATAAAGTGGGCGCTTTGCTGATGGTTGATATGGCTCACCCCGCCGGAATTATTGCCGCCGGACTGCTTAAAAACCCTGCAGAACACGCGCACATCGTGACCTCCACAACGCACAAAACATTACGAGGCCCCCGTGGAGGCATTATCATCATTGGAAACAACTTTGAAAACCCATGGGGCATTACAACCAAAAAAGGCAAAATCCGCAACATGTCTGCCCTTGTCAGCTCTGCCGTATTCCCTGGAACTCAGGGCGGACCCCTGGAACATGTCATCGCATCCAAAGCCGTTGCCTTCGGGGAAGCCCTCACTCCTGAGTTTAAGACATATCAAAAACAAGTAATCACAAATGCATCCATCATGGCAGGCGAATTCATTGACCGCGGGTATAAAGTCATCAGCGGCGGTACAGATAACCACAGTATGCTGATTGACCTGCGCACAAAAGTGCCTGAAATTACTGGCCGTCAGGTTGAAGATGCCCTTGAAAAGGCCGACATCACCGTCAACAAAAACATGGTTCCTTTCGACCACCGTTCGCCTTTCCAGGCCTCCGGATTGCGTCTGGGAACTCCCGCCATCACAACAAGAGGGCTAAAAGAAACGGACATGAAAAAAATCGTTGACCTGATTGATACTGTCATCACAAACATTGATGATGAAAATACCATCAACGATGTAAAACAAAAAGTAAATGAGTTCATGAAACCATTCCCGCTGTTTGCAGGAGAATAATTGATGATTTGAAAACAGCATGATTTGGTGGCTGAAGCTTTCTGTGAAAACCAGGAATTTCAGCCACTTCATTATGTATATATCAACCATCCAATCATGATTTAAAAAAAACATTTCCTTTTTTGATTTTAATTTTCTGTTCCCATAAAAAAATTGTGTAAATTTGTGTTATGGAAAGTTTATCGCAATTACCACATATCAAACACCTCAACAGCGGCAATTTTTTCCTCATCGCCGGGCCATGCATCATTGAAAATGAAGAAATGGCAGAACCCATTGCACGCAAGTTGAAAGACCTGGCAAACAAATACCAGTTGCCCTTTATTTTTAAGGCATCGTATCGCAAAGCCAACCGTAGCCGGCTTGACAGTTTTACCGGCATTGGAGACATTAAGGCATTGCATAGGCTGAAATACATTTCCGATGAATTGCAGGTTCCTGTTATTACAGACATTCATAAACCGGAAGAAGCCGAAATGGCATCCGAATATGTGAACGTAATTCAGATACCGGCATTTTTGTGCCGTCAAACGGAGTTGTTGGTAGCTGCAGCCAAAACCGGCAAAGTAATCAACATCAAAAAAGGACAATTTCTCAGCCCTGAGGCCATGAAACATGCTGTAAACAAAATCAGGGAAGCAGGCAACAACAATATATGGCTTACAGAAAGGGGAAGCACTTTTGGATACCAGGATTTGATAGTTGACATGCGCAGCATTCCCACAATGCAAAAATTAAAAACCCCTGTGGTGCTTGATGTCACACACAGTTTGCAGCAACCAAACCAAAAATCAGGGGTAACCGGAGGCCAGCCGGAAATGATTGAAATTCTTGCCAAAGCCGGTGTTGCAGCAGGGGCGGATGGTATTTTTATGGAAACCCATCCCAATCCGGCACAAGCCAAATCAGACGGGGCAAACATGTTGCCGCTGGATAAAATGGATGAATTACTCGGGAAATTGGTAAAAGTGCGTCAGGCTTTACACTAATAACCACTACGGTAAAAAATCATCCGTAAAATTCAGGGGAAGCAACTGTGAACCATTTTCAAAAATCCAAACTTCTTCTTTTCCTGCAAGCATCACCTTGATGTCCTTGTTGTACCTCAACTCTGTTTCCTGCAACACCTGCCTGCACGAACCGCATGGTGAAACTGGTTGTTCGGTGATACCATTTTCGCCGGATTCCGCCATAACAAGCAAGTCAACAACAGGCACATCGGGATATTTTGCATTGGCATAAAATAAAGCCACACGTTCGGCACACAAGCCTGAAGGGTATGCCACATTTTCCTGGTTATTGCCGGTGATGATAACACCATTTTTGAGCCGTACCGCAGCCCCCACTCTGAACTGGCTGTATGGGGCGTAAGCCCTGCTTATGGCATCACGAGCATGTTCAACTAATTCTCTTACATTTTCAGGGATCTCCTGGTAATTTAATCGTTGATATTGTATGTGCAATTGCTCTTGTTTCATCTGTATATCTTTTTATTTTAAAAGGTCAGCGTAGCCCCGCTTTAGCAGGATAGCTCTTTACATGATAACATAATCACAAACATTAATGTTTACCACATGATCTATATTACCATTCAGGTTTCATAATTTAAAGATAGTATATTTTTATCACCCGGCAAAATAAATATTTTTTTGGGATAAAATTATGTATATGTATCATACAAGCCCACGTTCCGGCTGAGCATATTTATTCAGGACTTACTACTGTCACATTTGCTTCACCTGTGCTTAATACATAGAAACGCATCATGTGCGGGATTAAGGGAAAATCGTTTAGCCGCAACAACAAGGTTTAAATAATGCATAGAAATGATGTGATTTGTTTCGTTTGTGACAATGTTTTAATTGGTGATGGATTTTTATAATGTAATGCCTTTCACCGTATAGTTTCACCACCTAAGCCCATGTCAACCTTTTAGTCTTTTATCAATAATATTCGTGTAATTTTTGGCAGAAAATCCCAAATTCAAAATTCAAAATCCCAAATAAAACCCAAAAAAAGAAAATCCCAAACCTGTGCCGACGTATGACGGTAAGAAAAAATCATGATACTCTACCACCTGTTGATTTGTTTATCATGCTACTTAAAATATTGATTATCTCTTCCGATTCGCGGATGTCTTTTGATATTTTAGCAGGAGCAAGATATGTTCCACTAATTAAACGTAGGAAGAACCTGGTTTCTTTCGCTTCTTTTCTTGAAATAGCTAGTTTGTTTACAAAATCTTTTTTAGTTATGGTTCCATCAGCTTCTTCATAATTTGCACCTATTGAAGTTCCCGATCCACCCAATTGGCCACGTATTCTGTCACATTCAGGATAAGGTGGCAATGTTTTACATATTTCAAGCATTCGTTTACCAAACAAAAGTAGCCTTTCTCTTAAATCGTAAGGTTTTTTTCTTCTGACATTTTTTTGATTTTAAGATTTTAGAATTGGAATTTATCCGTCTCCGTTTCTCTACGCCGGACAGGTTTTTGGATTTTGTTTTTTGGATCCGTCTCCGTTTCTCTTCGCCGGACAAGTTTTTTGAGCTTTCCGGTTTATCCGGGTTGGGTCATTGCCATTTTGAAAATTGAAATTTATTTGAGGTTTGTTATTTGATTTTTTGTTATTTCATTATTCACTTATGGATAAATATTCGAATTTATGGACACGCACTAAATAGGGTACGTTCAAATTAAGTAATTATAACTGGATATCCCGAAAATTGTAGTCGGTGGTCGAAAGTCGGAAAAACTCATAACTTCCAATTACCGTTACCGGTCTATTGGTTTATTTGGTAGCCATTTTGCCGCCCGCCTGACGGACGGGGTTGTCAGGGGCGGTCAGGACAGTCAGGGACGTACAGGGACAGGTTTTTCAGCAGATCCTAAATTAAATAATATTTTTACATGAGTTTTTATTTATTTTGCAATGTCTTGGTTTATAAAATAAAATTTTATGATGCAATATAGATCATCACCATTTTCAAATTTGCCACCGGTTGTAAAAAACCTCCTGTTGATAAACATTGGGATGTTTTTGTTGCTGGTGTTAGTGCAGTTGATTTATAAGGAAGACCTTAATATTTATTTGGGATTATACCAACCACAATCCGAGGCCTTTAAGCCATATCAAATGGTTACACACATGTTTATGCATGGTGGGCTGGCGCATATTTTTTTCAACATGTTTGCCCTTTTTATGTTTGGCCGGGTCCTGGAACAAGTCTGGGGCGGTAAAAGGTTTTTGATATATTACCTGGTAACCGGTTTTGGTGCAGCGTTATTACACATGCTGGTTGGGTATTTACAGGCACAAAACCTGTTGAGTGAATTGCCTCCGGGTACATTGTCAAAAATACAGACAGAAGGCCTGGAAGCTTTGCGGGCAGGGAAAAATTATGTAAATCCGGAAATGGCCAGGTTGAATGTTGTCATCAATACACCAACCGTGGGAGCATCCGGTGCTGTTTTTGGTTTATTGCTGGCTTTTGGAATGCTTTTTCCCAACGCCCGCCTTATGCTGTTATTTCCACCCATTCCCATCCGTGCCAAATATTTTGTGATTGGTTATGGTGCATTGGAATTGTATCTTGGCTTAACTCAACAGGGAAGCAATGTGGCTCATTTTGCTCACCTCGGAGGCATGCTATTTGGCATTGCGCTGATATACCTATGGAAAAAAAATCAGTTTAATCAAAACCGCTGGGACGGATGAAATTCTGGGACTGGATCAAAACAAATTTTGAACGGGGATCCGTATTAACCCGGTTGATATACATTAATCTCGGTTTATTTATTATCGTAAGGGTGTTGATGGGTATTATCGTGCTTGCCGGCGGGAATCCCGATGTCATTCTCAACTGGTTGGCTATGCCTGCACATTTAACAAATCTCATCACACGGCCATGGACGGTTGCATCGTACATGTTTTTGCATTACAGCTTTTTGCATATTCTGTTTAATCTCTTTGCTTTGTATTGGTTCGGGCGCATATTTGCCAAATTTCTGACCGGAAATAACCTGTTGTCTGTATATATACTAGGCGGACTTTCAGGGGCTGCCGTGTATTTTGCCGCTTATAACCTGTTTCCGTTTTTAACTGCGGATAAAGCAAGTGCCATGGTGTTGGGAGCCAGTGCTGCTATCTATGCTATACTGGTGGCGGTGGCATTTATAGTACCCAATTATACGATTTACATCCCTTTTATTTCTCAGGTAAAAATAAAATGGCTGGCCATTGCATTCATTGTGCTGGATTTAATCAGCCTGCCGGCAGGACAAAACATGGGTGGCCACATTGCTCATCTGGGTGGAGCCCTTTTTGGGTACGCATACGCCGTTCAGCACAAGCAGGGAAATGACATAACCAGGTGGTTCGAAAAAATGATGTTATCTTTGGTTTCACTGTTCAAACAAAAACCCAAAATGCACGTATCTTATAAAAACACATCCCGCAAAAGGCGACCTGAAACCGATATGGAATACAATGCCAGAAAAAAAGCAGAACAGGATGAAATCAACCGTATTTTGGATAAAGTCAGTACTTCAGGTTATGGAAGCCTGACAAAACGGGAAAAAGAAATATTGTTTAAAAGCAGCAACAAACGATGAAATTTATAAATACAATTGTCTGGATACTGAACTGGATTGCATCTATCATGTTGATGGGAAGTTATTTAGCAATGTATGTTGATCCCGGCATGACAACAGTCTTTGCTTTCCTGGGCATTGCCTATCCGGTGTTGCTAGTGATAAATATTCTTTTCATTATCTGGTGGGTTGTGGTAAAATATAAACGCATGGTGCTAAGTGTCATAGTAGTTGCTATTGGGGTGGGATACATCGGCAACGTATGGAATCCCACAGGAAAAAAATTGCCTGAAAATGCTCCTGGCAAAACCATAAAAGTAATGTCGTATAATGTTCAGTTGTTTGGGCTCTACGACTGGGATAACAATAAGGAAATCAGGGATTCAATATTTTATTTTCTGGAAAAAGAACAACCCGACATTGTATGTTTTCAGGAGTATTATTTTTCACCAACAGGACATTTCCCCACCAGGTCGGAACTGATAAAGGTTCTTGGAACAAATAATTTCCACGAAGGAATAGCCATTGAGGCACAACAAAAGCAACATTTCGGCATGGCCAGTTATATGAAATTTCCCATTGTAAACAAAGGAGAAATTCAGTTTTCCAATTCAAGAAATATGTTCATATTTACGGATTTTCTATGGAAGGGAGATACCGTACGGCTATACAATGTACATCTTCAGTCTATTTATTTTGATGACCGCAATTATCAGGATGTGGACGCTAATTTTCTGACGGATATTGACAAAGAAAGGCTGCTGGGGTATAACAGCATAAGAAGAAAGTTGAGTTTTGCGTTTAAACAGAGAGCCAAACAGGCCAAAGTGTTGGGCGAGCATATAGAAAACGCTCCCTATCCGGTCATTGTTTGCGGAGATTTTAATGATACGCCTGTCAGTTATGCTTATCATCAAGTGAAAAAGTCTCTGTACGATGGGTTTAAAAAAGCAGGAAGGGGGCTGGGTTTAAGTTATGAAAGAAAATACCTGAGGGTGAGGATTGATCATATTCTTTTCAGCGAATATTTTAATGCGTATGAATTTAATGTCCATAAAATTGGATATTCTGATCATTATCCTGTATCTTGCTACCTGAATAAACGATAGTTATATGATGTTTAATAGTTGTCAAATGAAAACCATACGCCTGATTATTTACGTTACTGTTGTTGTTGCGTTGTCCTCGTGTTCTATCATCAGGCAGAACAGGTTCGAGTGGCCCAGACTTAAGGGTGAAGGAGAACTTGTTGTCCATACATACTATGCTTTAACGTATAACGCCGAATACAACCTTGCAACCTGGGCAGCGTATTCATTGACAGAAGAAAAGACCAGGCCTTTTGTGAAAAGTAAATACACCTATATGACCGATACATTGGTTTCAACGGGCACTGCTGATTATGATGATTACCGTGGGAGTGGTTATGACCGTGGCCATCTTGTTCCGGCAAGGGATATGTTATTTAATGAAACAGCAAGCTACGAGGTAAATTACATGTCAAACATCACCCCGCAGGCGCCTGCATTTAACCGGGGAATATGGCGCAGTTTGGAACAAAATGTCAGGGAATGGGCTCAAAAATACGATTCTGTCATGGTAGTTTGCGGGCCTTTGCTTGAAAAAGGGTTGCCGCGCATCGGACGGGAAAATAAAGTGACGGTACCTAATAAATATTTTAAAACCATCCTGATTCACAACGATACCATCAGTGCATCCATTGGTTTTGTAATTCCAAATTATCAAAACAAGAATAATTTTAGCGATGATTTATATGATTATGCCGTTACGGTGGATGAACTTGAAAAAATGACCGATTTGGATTTTTGGCCGATGTTATGGGGAAGGCGGGTGAGAAAGGCTGAACACAAAATCGACCTGGAAATCTGGAAATTGGAAGATTAATCCGGATTTAAGGGTTAATGCCCCTTAATATAAGATTGTTATTATGACACTCTAAACTGCAAAAACACCATTCATTTATGAATATAGCAGAGTTTCTCAATAGAAAAATCAATATTTGGGAATTTTCTTGTATTTTGGTCGTGTGAATTGAATGCCTTATGGAAAGCAACGTGTGGTATGCTTTATTGTTGACCCTTTTTGCAGGATTGTCCACAGGGATAGGGAGTTTTATTGCCGTTTTTACAAAAAACAACAACCAGAAATTCTTGTCTGTGTCGCTCGGTTTTTCAGCAGGGGTAATGATATACATTTCCTTTGTTGAGATATTACCTGAAGCCAATCATATGCTTGAACCATGTTTTCAAGCAAAAGAGGGGTTGTGGGTAACCCTGATTGCATTTTTTGGCGGGATGTTGTTAATAACCATCATAGACAAGCTGGTTCCTGAATACGAAAACCCTCACGAGCCGCCTGATCCCGGAGCCATGGACAGAATTCCGAAAGATGCAGATAAGTTGAGGAAACTGGGGGTATTATCTGCCATCGCTATTGCCATACATAATTTTCCGGAAGGCATCGCTACGTTTATGTCAGCCCTCCAGGGTCTAGAAATTGGCTTGCCTATTGCTGTTGCTGTAGCTATTCATAATATTCCCGAGGGCATTGCTGTCGCTGTCCCGATTTTTTATGCCACCGCCAGCAGGAAAAAAGCATTTAAATGGTCTTTTTTGTCAGGTCTTGCCGAACCCCTCGGGGCTGTCATTGCTTTTTTAATTTTAATGCCTTTTCTCAGTGATTTGTTAATGGGCATTGTGTTTGCTTCTGTTGCAGGCATTATGGTATTTATTTCACTTGATGAATTGTTGCCTGCCGCTGAAACATACGGGGAACATCATTTGGCCATTTATGGTGTGCTTGCAGGGATGGCTGTCATGGCTGTTACACTTGTTTTATTGTGATGAGAAAACATTTGACCATATTATGTTTTTTTGCGACTGCTATGTGCTTCGTCAGTTGCAGCGATGCTCCGGAAAATTTGCCTGATTCATATCGGGTGACAAAACTTGAATTGTCTGCAGGTGGTCAGGTCAAAGACATGATTTTTCCCTGTGACAGCCTGTGGCTTGTTTGTGGGGGAACAAAAAACACACTTGGTTATATTTATGCCTCACATGACCAGGGAAATTCATGGCACCAATGTCATAATGCGCAGCATGCTTCCATAAATACATTGTTTTTTAGTGATGAAGCAGGCTTTTGGGCCGGTGGCGACAGCATACGGCTGTGGCGCAGCGATGACGGCCTTTCATGGTATGATAATCCCAGGGCTCCCTGTTACTGGGATAATTGTGAAAACCCCTATTATGACCTTCATGTGTGGAATAAACATCATGTGTTTGCTGTGGGAGGGGAATATTTTCAAAGGGGCATAACAAGTGAATCAGGAACAGGTGTAAGTTATTGGATACAATTGTTCTGGCGCAACCAGTGGAACGACATGCATGTGGAGGGGTATGATGTGATTATCGCCGGGTATGGCTTGGTAATACAAAGCACCGATACGGTGGAAACATTTGACGACATGAATGTGTCAGGCGAAAATTTTACAGCTTTATCAAAAAACCAGAAAAATGAATTGTACATGCTTGCAGAACAAGGGAAAATATATCGTTTGAAAAACAACGCATGGAAATTAACCGGTGAAGTGAAAGGCAGGTATCGTGATATGGCTTTTTATCATAATTACGGAGTTATTGTGGGAGATGATGCATGCCTGGCCATATCAAAAGACGACGGAAGCTCATGGACACAATACAATTTTGTGTGTGACCGGCATTTATCCTGTGTTAAATCGACCGGTAGTGGTTTTTTGATTGGCACCCGCTGCGGTAATTTGTATTTACTTGAAATGGAAAATTGAGGCGTTATAAATAATCTTCGCTTGTTGCTTTGTCAACAAATATTTCTACTGCCCTGTTATACACACCTTGTACCCAAGCAATGGCCATGCCATAATTTGTGACAGGTACCCCTGCATTTATTGCCGGTTGTATTCTGTTGATGAGCTGCCTGCGTGTGATGACACATCCGCCGCACTGAATTACCAATGCATAATCAGTAATCTTATGAGGCAACTTGTCCAGACCTGCCACCACATCAAAACTCAGGTTTTTACCGGTGAAATCTGAAATCCACCTTGGTATTTTTACCCTTCCGATGTCATCGCAAGATACCTGATGAGTGCATGATTCAAGCAACAAGACCTTGTCTCCGTTCTGCAATTCGGATATTTTTGGTGTGCCTCGGAGGTAGGCCGAAAAATCGCCTTTATACCTGGCCAGCACAATCGAAAAACCGGTTAAGGGAATATCTTTAGGAATCATGGCATCGGCTTTCAAAAATATTTGACTGTCGGTGATGGCAAGTGCCGGTTTGATGCCTGTTTTTTTTAGAAATACATCCACTTCACGTTCTTTCATAACCACGGCGATGGCATCGTTGTCTATGATGTCACGGATGGCTTGGACCTGAGGTAAAATCATACGTCCCTCGGGAGCTTCGATATCAATTGGCGTGATCAATAATACAATATCGCCGTAGTTCAGAACGTCCCCGATAAACGCAGGACGACTCAATGCTGATTCCGGAATGGTTTGCCTGATTTTGTTTATCAAGTGGTCTTTTGATTTACCCGGATTCAGGCTGTTGTAATTCAGGATGGTAGTGTGATGTTTATTTTCCAGCAATTTTCTGAAAGGTTCCGAAGCTGTTTCCTGGTCAGATTTGTTGTGGACCAGCAGATAAGGGATGTCAAGCTTTTTAAACTCTGCAATTATTTTTTCTTCAGGGACCGCGAATTTGTTCTCACACAAAACAAGAATAGCAAGGTCAATCAGTTTAAGCGATTCATAGCTTTTGCGAATGCGCTGGCTGCCCAGTTCCCCGATATCATCAATACCGGCGGTGTCAATTAGAATAACAGGGCCAACACCGGTAATTTCTATGGATTTTTTTACGGGGTCAGTTGTTGTGCCTGCAACGTCACTGACAATTGAAATTTCCTGGCCTGCCAAACTGTTAATAAGGGAGCTTTTTCCATTGTTCCGCCGGCCATAAATGCCAATGTGTATTTTGTTTTCACGTCCCTGGGCCATCCTGTTATAAATTATGCAGTAAAATTACCATTATAAAGTAAACATAAAAATTCCCAAACCAAACCAGTTTTTCAAGATTTTTCTTCAAACCTGATGGACGATACAGATACAGACATACACAAAGCATTCGGAACACCGGATTTCCCGGTAACCGGAATTTTGTCAATAAAGATCTACGATGCTGCTTTTTACAGGCTGCTAAACCATTCCTGAAAATAATGGCCTACCAGCGGCAGTTCTTTTTTTTCTCCTTGTATCGCATTTATCAGGCTCATGAGCCAAAACACAAAAATGGCAATCGATAATAACCAACCAATGATGGGAATCCAGGCCAAAATCAACCCGGCAAGGAAAAGACCAAGCAATTGACGAATATAAAAACTGGCAAATTCATTTTTTTCATTGCTGTTGATGATAATAGCAATGATCCAACCGATTAATGTAATGTGTGCAATGATTGCTGTTGTTTTTCCATCCATAATATTAAGATTCTTAAATTTTTAGGTTATGTTTAATTCCATCAAATAAAATAATTTATTATGGAAATACAAAATTTCATAATAAAGAAAAATGAATATCTGAAAGTTCACTTAAATTACCTTATTGTTATTGAATATTACACGTTAGAACGCAACTTGGTATCAGATACTCATAAAATTTAATAAGTTCATAATGCATCTTTTTTCTTTTATGATGCTAAAAAGATAATATTTTTAGGTGTAATATTAAGTATTCATTTAAAGAAAATTATATCAGATGCTGAAGCGGTTACAATTTATTGTGCAGACAAACTAGACAAACTAAACCATTAATTTCTCAGTGACAAAGATTATTTAATTACTGTAACTTTACCTGAATATAAATGATCTTTGCCAAATTTATCTTTCAATTTAATAACCCAGGTATATATTCCGTTTTGAACATATTCACCTTTGTTGTTATTGGTTTTTCCTTTCCACCGTTCATTAAAATCTTTTGTTGTAAAGACAGGTTCTCCCCAGCGATTATAAATTGTCATTTCATAAGTATCGTAGTCAATACCTTTACCAACAGGGCCAAACTCATTGTTTTCGGGAGAATGCACATTGATAGCAGTGGGAACGTAAAAACGATGTTCTTCAATGATATGCACTTCTTGTGTAATAGAATCAGCACAACCGATATCATTATAAGCAATAAGTGTTACAGGGATATCACCAAAACCTTCAAAAACGTGATCAGGATTTTCTTTTGTACTCATCCCCTCATCGCCAAACAACCATTTCCAAGTTGTGGCATCAACGGATTGATTAATAAAATGAACTGAAGAGGTAAAAGCACTGGATGTCCATGGTTGAGCTATGAAATCAGCGGTTGGGTTTTCTTTTATTCTTACATTAACAGTTGTAGAATCGGTACATCCCTGCTCTGTTGTCACAACCACAGATACATCGTAATATCCGGGCTCTTCGAAATTATGTTTCGGCCTTTTCAACGTAGATGTGTTGTTGTCTCCTGAATCCTCATCATCAAAATTCCATTGATATGTATAGGTATAATTACTGGTATTGTTATCAAACATTACATTCAAAGGAGCGCAACCCTTAGAAGGCGTGCGGATAATCTCAATTTCAGGTTGAGGTGATACATCAAGTGTAATTTCAGCTGTATCAGCGGGGGTCCCGCATCCATCAGTAAGAATAACCTCGAAATACGTTTGTGTTTCCGGGCTGAATGGCAGTTGAGGATTGTTTGTAACAATACCATCCCCCCAGTTATAAGTATAGTTTCCGTCGCCACCATTAGCTGTTGCCTGGAGAATAGCAGTTTGACCAAGGCAAACTGAGCCGGGGGATGTAACAACAAGGTCAAGAGGTGGCCTTACTGTTATTTCAACAGATTGTGGTTCAGAGGAACATCCGGCATTGTCAACAGCGGTCACTGCATAAATGGTTGTTACCTCAGGGGATACATTGTGAGCTGCACCATTACCTAACAAATCCCAATTGTAAGTATATGGTGGTGTTCCTCCGGAGGCTGTCACGTTAATGTTGGTTGTTTGACCAATGCATATGGTATCTGTTCCTGCAGGTATAGCGACCAATTCGTCGGGGCTGCTGATAGGAAGTGTGGCAAACACATTACACCCATTGACATCGGTAACAGTTACAGTATAAAGACCTGCCTCCAGCGTACTGCTGCTGGCTTGATCTGTGACATTCGGGTTCCAAAGATAACTGTAAGGCGGGGTTCCTCCGGAAACCACAACTTCTCCGTATCCGTCGTTGTATCCAAAGCAGGTAACCGGCTGTACAATGGTATTATCAAGTTGTGGAGCCAGTGTTTCATCTACATCCACATCAAAACTGGCCTGACATCCGTAAGCATCGGTAACATGACATGTGTAGCTGCCGGGAGCCAGGTTTGTAGCTGAATCCGTTCCTGTAATATTTCCGGGTGTCCATAAATACATGTATCCGGGAGTTCCGCCAGAGATAGATTCAACGTATGCGGTTCCATTATCTTGATTACAAGTGGCGTTTACACTTCCAAAGTTTGCATCAATAGGATCGGGTTCAGGCACAAAATAGTTTTCAGTGACAAAACAAGTATAATCGTTAGCGTTGTAAACAACAATGGTATAGTTAGCAGAAGTTAATCCGCTGACAGTTGGATTATTTCCTGTGGTATTAAACCATTCATAATCATAATTACCAGATCCTCCACTTACAGTAACGGATATTGAACCGTCACTTCCCCCGGGACATGAAACCGGCGTAATGTTTTCAGTTAGTGTCATTGGGGTGGGTTCTGAGATGGTCACCTGGTCTTCAGATGTACATCCATTGGCATCGGTAGTTGTTAAATAATAGGTGCCTGCACATAACCCGGATACATTTTCGCCACTCAGACCCCCTGTCCAACTGTATGAAACCGGTGGTGTTCCGCCAAGGAATATGGCCTGAGCCGTTCCATTACAGAATCCGTTACAGGATGCATCGGTATAATTGTCAACACGGCCCTGTAAAATGGAAGGTTCGGTAATGGTAATGGTTTCGCTTGTGGAACATCCATTGTCATCAATGATTTGTACAGTATATTGTCCTGCTTCAAGGTTTACAGCGTGAGCACTGCTTTGACTGGCAGGATCATTCCAATTAATGGTGTTGGATGGTGTTGAGCTGGTAAAGAATACTTCTGCTTCACCGGTAGCATTGCCAAAACAATCTACATTGGTAATGACAATACTGTCAATTACAGGTGCAGAGATATCATTTAAATCAATGGTGTGTGAGGTTGAACAACCATTGTCGTCGGTAACGGATACGGTGTAATTACCATTCGGGATATTGCTCAGGGAGGACGTTGTTTCTGAGGGATAGTTTTCCCATGCATACGTATAAGGCGATGTTCCTCCAACCACGCCTATGGTAATTGAACCGTCATTGTTTCCGCAATGTGGCATAACAGTATCCTGAACCACGATATCAAGTAAGGACGGTCCGTTTATGCTGGCACTGGCATTTTGTTCACAACCGTTGTTATCCGTAACAGTAAGCAGATATAAGCCAACACAAAGGTTATCATTGGTTGCTGATGTTGCGGTGTTAGACCAGTTGTAGGTATATCCGGGTGTTCCGCCTGATACATTGGCAGTAATTTCTCCATCGCAATACCCATTACAGGATTCGTTGGTAAGGTCCATCGCAATATTGACGGGATCCGGTTCGTCAATGTCGAGGCATGTATCTACTGCGCAGCCATTGTCATCCCAGACGGTTACACAGTGTGTGCCGGCAGGCAGGTTATTAGCTGTATTGGTTGCAGCACCGTTTGACCAGGCGTAATTATAAGGTGGTGTTCCTCCGACCATTGTAACCTCAGCAATTCCGTCGGCAAGTCCATTACAACTGGCATCGGTTGTTGAAGTACTGGCAAAGGCTAATGCAGAAGGATCCGGGACATTGGCAAAACCACTTCCTGTACATCCATTGGCATCGTTAACAGTTACCCCATAACCGCCGGGACATAAGCTTACAGCAGTTTGTGATGTTTGATTGTTGATATCGCTCCATTCATAAGTATAAGGTGGTGTACCTCCAACAGCATTAACTGTTGCTTCCCCATCACATGAACCATTGCAGTTGGTCATTTCAACTGTGGTTGTAACATTAATAAAATCAGGTTCGAAAAGGGAGTAATTTCGTGTTATCATACAACCATTGGCATCTTCAATCACTACCGTATAAGTACCTGCGCAGAGCCCTGTCAAGTCTTCGGTTGATGGTAATGATCCCGGGCCTGTCCAGGTGTATGAATAGGGCGGAGTACCATCAAATGTGGTTAATTGAATTTCCCCGTCACAAGCATTATGACAAGAGGGATCAACAGTTGCACCGCTTACGCCCAGTTGTGTCGGTTCATTAATTGTTGCACTTGATGTGGCAATACAACCGGTTGTCATATCCGTAACTTCAACGGTATAAGAACCAGCACAGAGATTAGTTGCCGTTGGATTGGACTGAACAGGGGTTGTATTCCATTGGTAATCAAATGGCCCTGTACCTCCGGTAACATTAACTGAGGCCTGTCCGTTGCATGTTCCCTCACACGATGCATCCGTTGTAGAGCTAATGTTTAAAGTCGGGCCGGAAACATCATTTACTGTGAATACTTCAATAGCCTGACAGCCTTTGTTGTCAGTTATAGTAACTTCATATGTACCAGCAGGGATGCCAAGAAGATCTTCAGTATGAGGCCCGTAATCCCAGTCAAAATCGAAAGGATAAGAACCACCTGAAACAGTAAGGTCTATTTCGCCGTTGGATTGTCCGCAGTCTGATTCTGTGATGTCAGCATCCACAACGATTTCATCATTTTGATCTACTGTAATATCATCTTCAGCAGTGCATCCGTTATCGTCTGTCACGGTAACGGTATAATCGCCGGCGCATAAGCTGCCAGCCATTTGTGAATTCTGAAAATCACTCCAGAGGTATGTATAAGGGGTCGTTCCTCCGGAAGGATTGGCCGTTGCAGATCCATCACAATCTCCAAAACAATTGATAAGTGTTGAATTTGTGCTCACAGAAAGTTCAGAAGGTTCATTGATTGTAGCACTGGACTGATAAGAACAACCATACATGTCAGTTACTGTTACATAATGCGTACCGGGGCCTAAATTGGTTGCTGTTGCAGTATGTTGTGCAGGGGTAGTTTCCCATTCAATGTCGAAGGGTGGGCTTCCACCACCAATAGAGACAGTGGCTGTTCCGTCATTATCTCCGTGACACGTAATGTCGGTGGTGTTGGAAATGGATATGGTTGGATCCGGTTCATTGAGAATATCCACACAAAGTGAATCCTGGCAGCCATTATCATCC
Source organism: uncultured Bacteroidales bacterium (assembly GCA_964527535.1). Lineage (GTDB taxonomy): Bacteria > Bacteroidota > Bacteroidia > Bacteroidales > ML635J-15 > JAQIBY01. The sequence goes on along the minus strand of CAZGPW010000177.1, from coordinate 25,482 downwards.
GTAACTGTTACGCAATAATGCCCCGGAGCCAGGTGGATATTAGATTGCGTGGTAGTTCCATCTGACCACAAATAGGAATAAGGTGAAGTTCCCCCAGATGGAATTACGGTAGCATCGCCGTCAGATTGTCCGCAATGCGTGTCTGTGCTGTTCATGCCAAGGCTTAATGCGGTAGGTTCTGAAATAGTTACAGAATCTGTAGCCGTACAACTGTTACCATCTGTCACGGTAACGGTATAATTTCCCTGGCACATGTCAAAGTTATCGGCTTGTGCCGGGGCACTGCCATTACCTGCTCCCCAGTCATAGGTGTAAGAGCCTGTGCCGCCTGACGCAGAAACACTTGCTGTTCCATCACAATTTCCATTACAGAGTACATCGGTAGAATTGGAAATGGTAGCATCAAGTACAGGGGCTGTATCAATGGTAAAATTGGTAACAGCGGAGCAACCCCATGTGTCGGTTACAGTAACTGTATATGGTCCGGGATCGAGATTATTTAAGGTATGGCTTGTTGCAGATGTTGTGTTGTTTACACCATGTGACCAATCATATGTAAAGTCGGGATCCCCGGCGAGTACATTGATGGTTGCAGATCCATCGCTGGAGTATGAACAGAGTGTTGCTGAATGTGTTTCGTTGATTGATACACCACCAACGTCAGGGATACTCCCGGTAAATTCAGCAGTACAGTTATTATCATCAGTGACCGTTACATGGTATGTGCCGGCTGGCAGACTTGAGGCAGTAGCAGTAAACTGAGCCGGGACACAATCCCATTCATAAGAATAGTCTGCTGATACAGTTCCGCCTGAAGCACTGACAGTAATATCACCATCAGATTGCCCGCAGTGGGCATCACTCGTAGTGACAGTTCCTGTAATGGCTGTTGGTTCAGTAATGGTAATGTTTTCTATAACATCACAGTCGCCTTCGGAAATAGTAACGGAATGTGAGCCTGCACAGAGGTCAGTAACCGTTGCATTTGTGGGATTTGTACCGCTGCTCCACTGATATGAATACGGACCGGTACTTCCACTTGCACTAGCTGTAGCAGAACCATCGCACTCGCCGTTACATTGTACATGTTGATCTACAGTTACAGAAGTGGTAAAGGGGACCCCTGTATCATTGATAACAATGCTGTCTTGAGCTGTACATCCGTTCCCATCGGCTACTGTAACTGTATAACTTCCTGCCGGGATATTATCAATTGTACTTGTAGTTCCTCCGTTAGACCAGTTATAACTTAAAGGTGATGTATAAGTTCCGCCTACAGATACTGAGGCAGATCCATTTGCCAGGCCGCAGTTGGCGTCGGTGCCGCTCATCGTTAGTGTCATGCCGGCAGGGTCTGTAATGCTGAAACTTTCTACCGTATAACATGACGGATATGCCCCATCGGCCACAGTAACAGTATAACTGCCAGCGCACAGGCCGCCTGTGGTTTGATTATTGGGGGTGGATCCGCCGGAATAGTTGTAAGAAAAAGTAGAAGGCCCTGTGGCATTAACAGTTGCTTCGCCATCGCAATCACCCTGACATGTAGGATCGGTTGTAACCACATTGGCTGAGGGCACTGTTCCATAGTTGTCAATGGTAAAGGATTCTGTGTTTGAGCAGCCATTGGCGTCGGTAACGGTAACAGAATATGATCCTGCACATAAACCGGTTTCTGTATCAGATGTACCACCGGTTGACCATGTATAAGAGCTTAGCCCGGATGTTGCGGATGCTGTGCCGTCGCATGCACCACAATTTTCATCTGTGGTTGTGACATTTGGATCGGGTAAGGGATAGGCTGTAACATTAATGCTTTGAGCATCACTGCATGATCCGGCTGTTACCGTTAGGGTTACGTTATGTGAACCGGATGAACCAAAGGTCACCCCGGTTGGATTTTCGTCCGTAGATGAGGATGGTGTTCCGCCACTGAAAGACCAGTTATAAGTTTCACCTGACACCGAAGTGCCTGTATGGGTAAAGTCAAAGGATTGGTTATTAAAGCATTGGTTTCCGTTATATGTAAAGCTTGCATCCGGCATTGGGGGTGCGGTAAGTGTTACGGTGTTTGTATTCGAACATCCATGATCATCAGTGACTGTAATGGTATATGTTCCACCAGACAATCCGGTAAAAGTATGGCTTGTTGTATTATATTCAGTTGATTGTCCTGTACAGGCAATATCGTAAGGAGGAAACATTCCGCTAATATTGTCTATAGTAATTTCCCCGTCATTATTATTACAGCCGGGGTTGGTTGTTGATGTGTTGAAAGTTATCTGGCTGGGCTCGTAGATATTTATGGTTTCAATAAATTCGCATCTGCCATTATCATCTGTGATTGTAACGGTGTAAGCCCCAGGCCCGAGACCAGAAATGCTGGTGCCTGTTGCCGTAAACCCACCAGGCCCTGACCAATTTGTTGTGTAAGGAGAAACAGATCCGGCAATGTTTGTTACTTGTGCCCAGCCATCATTTGCACCATAACAGGAAATGTTTCCGTAAAGTGTATCTGCCTCAACCCCGGCAATGGAAAAATTAATGGAATTTTCAGGTGAATAATTTGAACAAATGTCATCAACGCCACCACCTAAAACGGTTAACGTGTAATTGCCATCATGTTCGAGATAGTCTGTTAATTCAATTGTCCAGACATCGTCATAATATGTATCGCCGTATGAAGATCCTAAGCCGGCAAGGCATATCTCACTCCATACATCATCAATGTCATATTCCCCCTGGGGGCCTGTAATGACAAAATCATCAGGTTGGACACTTGTACACCAAAGCCGTTCGCTGAATTGTACAGTAAGGCTTGATGCACCACATTCCGGATTATAAACCAGGTCTTCCATATATGGCCCTGTATTGTCAACGACACTTGAAGTGCCACCAAAACCTATTGTGTAACCATCTGTTGACCCGGAAAAATTATTGACAATAAGAGCATAAGTTTCGTCTGTAGATACCGAGTATGAATCGTTATATTCGGAACAACTGTTAGGCCCTTCACAATCATAGGATCCTGGCCCCATGCCTGTGGTTCCTGTGTTCCCACAATAATTACAACTTACCGGTGGGTTGGAGGAATAATTAATTAAATCAGAACAATCAGCAGAAGTAATATCATAAAGCGCCCAGTCATAATCATCACCAGAGTTATTGGGAGTGATGGTAAAGTCTAAAGATCCGCCTGATTGTACTGTGAAAGTGTACCACATACTGTTATCCTCTCCTGATACAAGGCAATTAGGACAATTCCAAGTAGATACTGCCATGCCATCATTGGTATTAAAATCATATATATCCGTATAATGACCATTGCCTGAAGCTGAAACAGGGTGAGAATTTGTAGAATTACATAATGGCAGGGCACCCAGGCAATCTTGTTCGGTGGGAGGTGTGAGGGTTTTATAGGCCATTGTGCCGGCAGATGTTCCTCCATCATTACAATAATACTGGTGAATAACCACACTATATGTACCGTTGCTGGGTGCTATCCATGTTATTTCAGATCCCAGCCCGCAATGGTCATCATTATATGAATGTACAGTGGTACCAAATTCATCACAGATTTCTAATTGGGTGTCAATGGTGTGATTTCCACCACCTTGGCAAAAAGTAAAAATGTATGTTGTTTGAGCATAGGCTGTAAATGTATATCTTTCTCCTGAACTGACATTTATTGTTTGAAAGGTAGGCAGCATTGACAAATTACCTGCATAGGTACCGCCGCCTCCACACTGGGCGGAGATTAGCAACGGCATAACCGCAAAAATAACGGCGAAAAATAGCGTTTTTAGTTTTATAAAATAATTCATGGCAATGATCAAATTATTATTGGTTAAAATATTTTACGGTTTTTTACATGTAATACAATTTATGGTAAATAAAATAATACCCGTCTTTCTGACAAATAATTGTGCGAATCAGATAATAAACTTTCAGTGATAAATATTATCTGAATACCGTAACTTTACCTGAATACAAGTGATCTTTCCCAAATTTATCTCTCAATTTAATGACCCAGGTATAAGTGCCGGTACTAACGTAGTCGCCTTTGTTGTTATTGGTTCGTCCATTCCAACCTTCATTGAAATCTTTAGTTGTAAAAACAGGTTCTCCCCAGCGATTAAAAACTGTCATTTCATAAGTATCGTATTGAATACCTTTCCCAACCGGGGCAAATAAATTGTTTTCCGGAGAATAGACATTAATAGCTGTAGGAACGTAAAAACGATGTTCTTCAATGATATGCACTTCTTGCGTAATAGAATCAGTACAACCGATATCATTATATGCAATAAGTGTTACAGGGATATCACCATAATCTTCAAAAACATGATCAGGATTTTCTTCTGTACTGATGCCTTCATCACCAAATAACCATTTCCATGAAGTTGAATTGAATGATTGATTTATGAAATGAACAGAGTTTGTATAAGCAGCAGCAGTCCATGGGTTAGCAATAAAATCAGCAGTCGGATTTTCTTTTATTCTTACATTAACAGTCGTTGAATCAGAGCATCCCTGATCTGTTGTCACGTTTACAGAAACTTCATAGTAACCAGGTTCCTCAAAAGTGTGTATAGGATTTCTTAAAGTGGATGTATTGTTGTCTTCTGACTCTTCATCATCGAAATTCCAACGATATGCGTAAGTATAATTACTTGTGTTGTTGTCAAAAGAAACTTTTAAAGGGGCACATCCTTTGGTAGGAGTGCGAATGATATCAATTTCCGGTTGTGGAGATACATTCAGTGTAATTTCTGCAGTATCAGGAGGTGTTCCACAACCATCAGTAAGAATAACCTGGAAATAAGTATGAGTTTCCGGGCTGAATGGTAGTTGTGGATTATCAGTAACAATACCATGCCCCCAACTATAGGTATAGTCTCCGTCACCTCCATTGGCTGTTGCCTGGAGAACAGCAGTTTGGCCAAGGCACACTGCGCCCGGAGATGTCACGACAATATCAAGGGGAGGCCTTACTGTTATTTCAACAGATTGAGGTTCTGAGGAACATCCGGCATTGTCAATAACAGTGACAACATAATCTGTTGTCACCCCAGGTGATACATTGTGTGCTGCTCCCGTTCCAAGGGTTTCCCATTGGTATGTAAATGGAGGAGTTCCTCCGGTTGCAGAAACGTTAACATTAGTTGTTTGACCTATACAGATAGTATCATCATCGGATGTTGTTGCAATTATCTCGTCCGGGCTGCTAATTGGAATAGTGGCAAACACTTTACATCCATCCATATCGGTTACGGTAACCATATATAATCCAGCTTCAAGGCTATCATGAACAGGTTGATCGGTCACATCGGGATTCCAATCGTATGTATATGGTGGAGTTCCTCCGGATACTTCAACTTCTCCATGCCCATCGTTATAGCCAAAACAAGTAACTCCCTGGGCAACCGTGTTAACCAATTGAGGAGCTGATGTTTCTCCTACATCGATATTAAAACTGGCCGTACACCCATAAGCATCGGTAACATCACAAACATAACTTCCAGGTGCCAAATTAGTTGCAGAATCTGTGCCTGTAATATTTCCAGGGTTACAGGAGTAATTATACCCAGGAGTGCCACCGGATATTGATTCAACAAAAGCGGTTCCGTTATCCAGGTTACAAGTTGCGTTAACACTGCCTAAAGTGGCAACAATGGGGTCTGGTTCGGGGACAAAGAAGGTTTCGGTAACAAAACAATTATGGTCATTGGCATTGTACACATTGATTGTATAATCAGCAGAACTGATGCCACTTACAGATGAAGTACTTCCCGTTGTCCCAAACCATTCATAATCATAATTACCTGTTCCTCCGGCTACAGAAACAGAAATCGAACCATCATCACCTCCGGGGCATGAAACAGGTGTAATGTTTGCAGTAATTGACATCGGTGTAGGTTCTGATATAATAACCGTGTCGTGGGAAACGCACCCATTCTGGTCGGTTGCTGTAACAATATAAGTACCCGGACATAATCCTGCCACATTTTGGCTGCTATGTCCTCCTGTCCAGCTGTAATTAACCGGAGGAGTTCCCCCCGTAAAAGCTGCCTGGGCTGAACCATTACAGAAACCATTACAGGTTGCATCTGTATAGCCACTTATATTGGTTTCAAATAAAGAAGGTTCTGTGATAGTAATGGTTTCGGATGTAGAACATCCGTTGTCGTCAGTAACCTCTACTGTGTATTGGCCGGCTTCAAGGTTAACCGCATGAGCACTGGTTTGTGATGCAGGATCATTCCAACTGATCGTGTTGGAAGTGGTTGCGCTTGTGAAGAAAACTTCTGCTTCACCAGTAGCATTTCCATAACAATCAACATTTGAAATATTTATGCTATCAATAACGGGTGCAAGAATGTCATTTAACGTAATAACTAATAATGTTGAACATCCGTGACTATCGGTAACAGTGACAGTATAATTGCCACTTGGGATATTATTTAAGGGATTGGTTGTGTTTGATGGGAAGTTTTGCCATTCATAATTATAGGGAGATGTTCCGCCAGTTCCTCCAACGGTAATGGAACCATCATTGTTATTACAATGGGGCCTTACGGTGTCCTGAATAACAATATCCAGTTCATCAGGCCCGTTTACTGTTGCAATAGTATTGAATGTACAACCTTGGTTATCAGTAACAGTAAGCTGATACAACCCTACACATAAATTATTATTGGATGCTGATGTTGCTGAATCAGACCAGCTATATGTATATCCGGGAGATCCACCGGTAACATTGGCGGTAATTTCTCCATCGCATGAACCATAACAAGATTCATCGGTAACATTCATGACTACGTCAATTGCAGCAGGTTGATCAACAGTAAGGCATGTATCAATGCTACAAGTGTTATCATCTTGTACCGTGACACAATGTGTTCCGGCAGGCAGGTTATTCACAGAAGCGGTAACATCACCGGTTGACCACATATATGTATAGGGTGGCGTTCCTCCTGTGATGCTAACAGAAGCAGCCCCATCATTATAGCCAAAACAAGATGTGTTTGTTGTTGTTGTACTGGCAAAAGCCATTGCCGGTGGGTCAGGAACATTAACATCAATACTTGCTGTACAATTGTTATTATCAGTAACAGTAACGTTATAAGTTCCGGGGCAGAGGTCTATTGCAACTTGTGTTGTTTGATTGTTGGTATCATTCCATGCATACGTGTAAGGAGAAGTTCCTCCTACGGCATTAACGGCAGCTTCTCCATCACATGAACCATTACAACTTGTCATCACAGAAAAGGGGGTTAACACATATTCATTTGGTTCATTCAGTGTATAATTTCTTGATATTGTGCAACCATTGTCATCTTCAATAATAACGGAATAATTACCATCACAAAGTCCGGTCAAATCTTCAGTTGAGGGCAATGCCCCAGGGCCTGTCCAGGTATATGAATAGGGAGGAGTCCCATTAAAAGTAGTTTGTTGAATTTCTCCGTTACAAGCATTATAGCATAGGGGATCTACTGACACCCCATTGGCATCCAGTTGTGAAGGTTCATTGATGGTAACACTTGAAGTCACTACACATCCGGTAGCCATATCTGTAACCTCAACGGTATAAGAACCAGCACACAGGCTTGTTGCAGTTGGATTTGTTTGTACAGGGGTTGTGTTCCATTCATAATTAAAGGGACCGGTACCACCAGTTACATCAGCAGTGGCTGTGCCGTCACATGAATTGAAACATACAGCATCTGTAGAAGAACTAATTGTAACCGTTGGACCAGCTACGTCGTTAATTGTAAATACTTCAATTGTTTCACATCCAATATTATCCGTTATTGTAACTTCATATGTGCCAGCAGGAACGCCTAAAAGATCTTCAGTTTGTTGCCCGGAATCCCAATCATAATCATAAGGAGAAGAACCACCTGATACAGTAAGATCAATTTCTCCATTGGATTGCCCACAATCAGATGGTGTAATAACAGCATTCACAATTATTTCCGGATTATGATCAAGGGTTACACTATCTTCAGCGGTACATCCATTATCATCGGTTACAGTTACAGCATAATCTCCGGCACATAATCCTGCAGCCATTTGGGTATTTTGAAAATCACTCCAAAGGTATGTATAAGGAGTTGTTCCTCCCGACACGTTTGCCTGAGCCGACCCATTACAGTCTCCAAAGCAATCAATGAATGTGGGAACAGTATTAACTGTAAGTTCGGAGGGTTCATTTATTGTAGCACTTGCCATATATGTACAGCCATATGTATCTGTGACCGTTACAGAATGAGATCCGGGCCCCAAATTAGTAGCTGTTGCTGTATTCTGTATGGGAGTAGTTCCCCATTCTATACCAAATGGAGGGCTACCTCCGCCTATAGAGACAGTTGCAGTGCCGTCATTATCTCCGTAACAGGTAATGTCAGTTGTGTTGGAAATAGAAAGAGAAGGTGCTACAGTATCCGTGATATTTACAGTAGCGGTGGCTTGACAGTTATTATCATCACTTACAGTTACTGTATAAGGTGAACCTGCAGCACTTAATCCTGTATTGTTGGCACTTGTCGGTTGGTTTCCACCTGACCATTGGTAACTATAATCTGATGCTACAGTACCACCTGACGGAACTACACTTGCAGTACCATCCGCCTGTCCACAATGGGAGTTTGTAGAAGTTACGCTTAAGTTGATGGAAGTTGGTTCGGCAATGAATACTGAAGGGGTGGTTGCAATACATGAGTTTGCATCTGTTACTGTTATCACATAGTTTCCCGGGCACAGGCCTGTATTGTCAGGCTGATTTGGGGTGTTTCCATTCCCTGCTCCCCAGTCATAGCTATAAGGAGTGGTTCCCCCTGAAGCCGAAATACCTGCTGTTCCATCGCAAAATCCGTTACAAGTAACATCAGATGAATAATCAATGGTTGCGTCAAGAACAGGCGCAGCATTAATAGTAAAGCTTGTTTCTGCAGAACACCCATAAGTATCTGTTACTGTTACGGTGTATGATCCGGAAGAAAGGTTATTTAGTGTATGGCTTGTTGCCGAAGTAGTATTAACGACACCATGTGACCAATCATAAGTAAAATCAGGGTCTCCTGAAAGCACATTAATGGTTGCCGTTCCATCGGATGAATAAGAACAAAGCGTAGCTGAATGTGTTTCGTTGATGGAAACCCCACCAATGTCCATGATACTTCCTGTAAATTCTGCTGTACAGTTGTTATCATCGGTGACAGTGACATGGTATGTTCCTGCAGGCAGGTTTGATGCAGTTGATGTAAATTGAGCAGGGCTACAATCCCAAATGTAATCATAATCTCCGGAAACGGTTCCACCCGAAGCATTAACGGTGATATCCCCGTCAGATTGACCACAATGCGCATCGTTGGAAGTAATTGTAGCTGTAATATCAGAGGGTTCGGTAATGGTAACCGTTTCAGTTACTTCGCAAGCCCCCTCGGCCACTGTAACAACGTGTGTTCCCGCACATAATCCATGAACGGTTGCGTCGTTCGGGTTGGTACCACTGCTCCATTGATAGGTATAAGGTCCGGAGCTGCCGGCAGCATTTGCGGTTGCAGAACCATCACAAGAACCAAAGCATTGGGCATTTTGGTTGACAGATGTTGTAACTGTAAACGGAATGCCAGTATCATTAATTGTTACGCTGTTTTGTGCTACACATCCATTTCCATCTGTAACCGTAACTGAATAATTGCCCGGAGATAATCCGGAAATTGATCCTGTAATATCGCCATTTGACCAATTATAAAATAGGGGCATGGTATAATTGCCACCAACAGATACTGAAGCAGATCCATTTGCCAGGCCGCAAAATGCATCAGTACTGTTCATAGTAAGTGACATAGGGGCGGGGTCTGAAACATTAAAAGTATCAATATCGGTACATAATGCATTAGCGCCATCAGCAACAGTAACCTGATAGACACCAGCACATAAACCCCCTGTGGTTTGATTATTTGGTGTTGATCCGTCAGAATAATTGTATGTAAAGGTAGCCGGGCCTGTGGCATTTACGGTGGCTGTTCCGTCGCAGTCTCCCGGGCATGTGGGATCAGTTGTAAACACACTCACGGTGGGAATGGTTCCCACATCATCAATCGTAAATGATTCATCGTTTGTGCATCCATTGGCATCTTCAACTGTGACGGTATAATTTCCACCACATAAGCCTGTTTCGGTATCGGATGTGCCACCAGATGACCACAAATAAGAGCTAAGGCCGGTAGTAGCAGAGGCTGTGCCATCGCAAAATCCGCAATTTGATTGTGTAGTAGTTACAGATACAGAAGGAGGTGGATCAACCGTTACAGTCATGGATTCCGATATAGTGCCGCCACAACCTCCGGAAATTGTATAAGTTATCGTAGCTGTCCCCGCATTTTGAGCTGTTACAACACCTGATGAGCTTACAGCAGCGACAAAGGCATTGTCGCTTGTCCAGGCTCCGGTACCTCCTCCCAAAACGGCTCCATTGGCAGTAAAAGTTTCTATATCACCTACACATAATGGACTTGGCCCTGTTACAGATGTTAAAGCTGATTGTGGTGTTATCGTTACAGGAACAGAAGCGCATGCTGTATTATTGCAATTACCTTCGGCACGCACGTAGAAATTATTAACACTTGGAGAGGGGGTAACGGTAATAAAAGTACCACTTCCGGCATGAGTTCCACCACAACTTCCGGTGTACCATTCCCACGAAGCCCCAGTTCCAAGTGATCCGCCGACTCTGTTTAAAGTTATTGTTGACCCTTCACAGATAGAATCGGGACTAGCAATGGCAACTGTGGGTGCATTTGATAATGTTTCTACTGTTACAGTAACATTAGCACAACCTGTAGTAACACCATCACAAGGGTACGTGCCCACCCTGCGCACAAAATAACTGGTATTTGATGTGGGAGAAACAGTAATGGAACTACCTGTCCCTATAACACTTCCGGTTCCACAGCCACCAATAAACCATTCGTATGTGCAACCACCACCTTCTGTTCCGCCTGTGGCACTAAGGGTTGTTGTTTCACCATCGCATATAGTAGTTGCTCCGCTGATACCGGTTGGTGCTGTTGGTGGTTGTTGTACGCTTACCGTTGCACTTCCCTGTGTTCCCCAGCAACCATTATCCTCAGCTCTAAAATAATAGGTGCCTGAACTCGATACGGTTTGCGAAGTGGAAGCTGTTGCTGTGCTAGTACCATTGCTGGTTGTATTCTGCCAGTATATAGTACCTCCTGTGCCGCCGGTTGCCGTTAAAGTAGCACTACCACAATGATCTCCACTTCCAGAAACACTGGTAGCTCCGGGCCTTGCATAAACCGTAACATTGATATCATCGGTACAATAAGTGGTTCCATTACTACCAACTATTCTCGTTTCAAAATTATACGTACCGGGAGCTGCATTTGTAACGCTTGAAGTGTATTGATCTGTGCCATAAGTTCCCCAGTTCCAGGTTCCTGTATATCCATTGTAATAGCGCAGTCGTGCACTACCGTCACAGCACCCGGTAGTACCATGGGTAACGGTAAAACTACCTCCTTCACATAACGTATAAGCGGTTGAAGTTGTATTGCAATTTGATAAAGACCTTATCATCTCTATTTCAGGATCATCGGATTCAGATGTTGCCGGGTCAATATCCCAATCGTAAATATAATTTTCATCGTTATTATCCAAAGAAGATGAGGAAGTTGATGTTTGTACTATAGAGAGACTGTCATCACACGAATTGTTAGTCACTACATTATCACTTTGTCCGTATGACAACGAAAATACAAAAATAAAAATATACAGCAGATAAATACATCTCATTTTAAATATACTCTAATTTGATTTTACTGTAAAATTAAAATTATAATTAATTAACCTTAAATATTTTAAACAATTTGTACATGAGATAAAAAACTAATTGCTTTTTTTAATGTTATCAAGGTATTCCTGGTATTCTTCCGGATTATTTTCAATCCATTCTTTTTTTCGTTTTGCGTAATCAGCTTTATCTGCTTCAGGATTTCCGGTGTGATTATATTCAGGAAATCCTTCAATGCCAATGGGGGTTCTGGGACTTTGTTCAGGCTCTTCTTTTAAACGTTCAGCTTGTTTTTCAAGATGTCCGTTTTTGGAGACGATTTGAAAAGCATAATCCACATCAATTTTTTTAAGAATATTACGGACATAAGCTGCGTTCACATCGTTTGAAACGTAAAGCTGGCACCTGTCTTCCATGTTTGGTGTTTTAAATATCCTGCCATCGAATACAGACGGGTCCATAAGCAAACTTTCAAGGATAGCATTTTCATGGTCTTTATCTTGTATTCCATCAATGTGAAAGTACACCGTTTTTTCCGGGCCTGAATTTTTTACGTGGGTAAATTTCAATTCAGGCTCACCGGTATTTGCATGGTTCTGGGAAAAAACGGGTACCCCAACCACGCTAATGATTAAAAGAATAATAATGTGTTTGTTCATACAAAATAGTTTTATTAGTTTCTAAATAAAGTTACCTGTCCTTGTTTATTATTGGTGTTACCATATTCGTCTTTGGTTGTAATTTTCCACATATACACGCCTTGTTCAGCGGGTTGATTTGTCCGCTGGTTGATCCCTTTCCAGGGGTTATTAAGCTTATCTGTTTCAAAAACCAGTTGTCCGTTTTTATCAAAAATCAGCATTCTGTATTCCATTGAACGGAGGTTTTCTCCCACTGGCCCGAAACTGGCATTCATACCATTGCTTGATGCATTGAAAGCATTCGGCACAAAATAGTTATGCTCAATTTCAACCTGTATTTCTTTTGTTACCTCATATGTACATCCGTGATTATCAGAAAGCATTAAATCAACAGGATAGGTTCCGTCTTTTTTAAATTCATAGTCCACTGTTGCAGTATTAAAGCGTTTATTATCAATAGACCATTGATAGGAGATATCTCCGGATTCTGCAGTGCTAAAGGTATATAAATTTTCGTTTTTATCAAAATAAATTTTTGGATTTTTTATACCATAACACGTAATTGTTTTAGATTGAATGCGTTGTGGTGATTCATTTTTACTAAATGGTTTCAGGTATAAACTTGCTTTATATTCGCCGGGTTTTTCATAAACATGTTCAATTGTCTGTTGCTCTGATGTGGAGCCATCGTCAAAATACCATTTCATGTTGTATTTCTCAGGATCAACGTTGCTGCTGAATTTCACTGTTACAGGGATGCAATGGTTGTCAACCACCATATTTATTTGAGGGACTTTGTCAGTGTTCTGGTCAGATTGTTTGTCCTCAGATTTCTCCGTGTTATCACAAAGGTCTTCCTGCGTTTCTTGATCTTTTGAGATTTCTTTGTTTTTAGCATCCGGAGTGGGGTCAGAGGCATTGTCTGTCACTTGTGTGTCTTCATTATTCCCTGTTTGTTCAGAATTTACATTTGTGTTATCAGATAAGCGAGATTCTGTTTCATTATCCGGGTTCTCAGGGGTAAAAACCTGGTTGGTTTTATTATCCTGACCGGAGTCAGTGTCTTTCATATCTTTTTCAGGATTGGTATTAACAATGTGATTTTCATGCGTTGCTGTTTCCTCTTTATATTCATTGGTATTCTTTTTGTTATTGGGTAAGCTGAATAAAATAACCCCTGCAACAATAGCAGCAACACCGGTAATAACGGCTGCTTTAAACCATAGCGGTTTTCCCTGGTGCGGCAATTTATTTTTGATGCCATCCCAGTTGCTGGAATACCCTGAAGGTTCGTAATTCTCCAGTTTATTCTTCAGTTCCGCTTCATATTTTGTTCTTTCGGTCATCATGTTTTTCGATGTATTCATAATATAATTTCCTCAATCTTACTTTGGCTTTTGAAAGGTTGGATTTGGATGATCCAATCGAAATATTCAATTTTTCTGCAATTTCTTTGTGCGACATGTTTTCTATCACATACATGTTAAACACTGCCTGGTATGCCGGACTCAACTTTTGAATGAGGCCGACAATTATTTTTGCTTCAAGCTGCAACAGTTTTTTTTCTTCTGTTTCTTTTGCACCTGTATCTTCCATATTGTTGATGCCTGACTCTTCTTCATAACTGTACAGCATTTTTTTCTTTTTTCTCAGCTGATCTATGGCGTTGTTAACGATCAGTCGTCTTATCCATCCTTCCAAAGAACCTTTATAATTGTATGTTTTAATCTTTGCAAACACTTTAATGAACCCATCCTGAACAAGGTCTTCTCCTTCTTTAGGGTCCTTACTGTATCTCATACAAACTCCAAGCATTTTATTGTACAATGCTTCATACAGTATGCGCTGGCTTTGCCGGTTTCCTTTCTTACAACCCTTAACCACTTTTTTCACTTGCTCACTATTCGTTAGGTCCATAACAAAGCCTTCGATTTAATGACGATAATAATGTCTTGTGGTTGCCAGTATCCATAAAAATTAATTATAAATATTGTTTTTGTTCAGGAAATTCCTGTACTCCCGGGCGTATTGCCGGTGTTGGGCATAGGTTTTTGCAAAATGATGATAGCCTGAGTTATCGGGTTTTGCACAAAAAAACAGGTACTCGTGTTTTTCGTAATTCAACACAGCATCAATGCTGCTGATTGAAGGCAGGCAGATGGGGCCGGGTGGTAGGCCGGGATATAAATATGTATTGTACGGTGAATCAATTATTTTGTGTTTATTCAGTACACGTTGCGCTGAAAAATTACCGATTGCATAAATCAATGTGGGGTCTGCCTGTAGGTGCATTCCTTTTTGTAACCTGTTGATATAGACACCAGCAATGCGCGGTTTTTCGTTGTTTTTTTTGCTTTCCTGTTCCACAATGGACGCCAGTGTGCTGATTTCAGTGGGGGATAAGCCTGTTTTATCCGCTTTTTGAAGGCGGGATTGATTCCAGAACCGGTGATATTCTTCTTTCATTCGCTCGCAGAACAATTTCGGTGTAGTCGTCCATAAAAACTGATAGGTGTTTGGAAGAAATATGCAGGGGAAAGTGTATGAATCAAAACCGTAATGAGACGGGACCGTGTCATGATGGAAAAAATCTGAAAAATCTGTAGAATCCGGCTCAAGGTATGATGCAACTTTTCCTGCCAGGTCGTTTAAGGTTCTGACCGAAATAAAACTTAAATTAACCGGGGCTTGTTCGCCAATACGCAACATGTTGATTATTTCATTGTTGTTCATCCCTTTTTTTATTTCATAACGTCCTGGTTTCACAAAAGAGGGGTATTGTTTTTTTTCTGCCACCCACTGAAAAGATTCTGTTTTGTTTAGATAGGGGGCAATTTTTGATTTAACTTTTTTATAATCTGCATCGCCCGGGATGAAAATATAAACTGATTGTTTGTTGGGGGGCAAGTTGGTATTGGGGCTGTATATATAGCGATAAAATTTATAACCAAACGCTCCCAGAACGATGATTATTGCTAACAAAACCAGTAAAATAATAATCCATTTTCTTTTCATGATCTAAGGCTTAATGACAATGTTTTTAGGATAGGATAAAAATAGAAAAAATCCGCGTGCAAACATAAATAAACTTAAAGCGGCCCACATCCCTTGATTGTTCCACAATTCGGGAAAAAAGTACACAGCAGGAAGAAAAATAATCACCACGGAAATGAGCATGGCATTCCGCAAAGCTTTACCTGCTGTGGCTCCAATGAATATGCCATCCCATACAAAAGCAGCAAAGGATATGATTGGCATCAAAATCACCCATACGGCGTAATCTTTTGACAAAGCAATCACCGTGGGCTGATTCGTTAATAACATTATAATCCCTTTATTGAAGAGCAGGTAAATCAAAGATACAACAATGCTTACTGCCATGCCCCATATAAACAAATGTTTTATGACCCGCTTAAGATTGGTTTTATCACGTGCTCCGACGTACCGTCCTGTAAGTGCTTCGGCAGCAAAAGCAAAACCGTCAATAAAATACGAAAACATCCACAAAAATTGCAGCAACAAAGAGTTTACCGCAAGGATATCGTCGCCGAGTCCGGCGCTTTTAGCATTGAAAAAATAAAAACTTCCTGTCAACAACAGCGACCTTATCAATATATTTTTGTTTACATCCATGAAATTTTTCAACGCTTTTACGTCAAGCAGGGATTTCAATTTCCAAAAAAGCTGCATTCTGATTCTATGTTTTGACAGCAAAAATCCGGCGATAACGAATCCTGAGTACTGGCCTATTACTGTGCCTAATGCAACCCCTTTGGCCTCCATATCAAAAACAAGTATAAAAACCAGGCTGAATACAATGTTAACCATATTGACAGCTAAGGTGATCCACATGGGGATTTTTGCATTTTGCATGCCGATATACCATCCGGTTATGGCATATAATCCCAATGTTGCAGGAGCGGCCCATATACGTGTTTTAAAATAAATTTCCGCCAGGTTTTTGACTTCGGGGGAAGCATTCAGAAAATGAAAGGCAAGCCATGAAATAGGTTGTTGAAGCAATATCAGCAATATGCCAAAAACAAACGCCAGCCCCAGTGAGCGGCCAAGAATGAGAAAACTATCAGGGATGTTTCTGGCTCCCCTGTTTTGGGCTGTAAATCCGCTTGTTCCCATTCTGAGGAACAGCAACCCTGCATAAATAAACGTAAAAACCGTTGATCCCAGTGCAATGGCGCCAATATAAGCAGATGCATTTTGATGTCCCATCAGGGCAATATCCACAATCCCTACCAGGGGTACCGACAGGTTGCTTATTATGTTAGGTATGGCAAGCCTCAGGATGCGTTTATTCACAGATCGTTGAGGTTTATGTCCTCCGGATTGCGAACAATGTAAACATCGTAGTCACCCAGATACTTAAAACCGTATTTCTTATACAGATTTTTTGCTGTGTGATTGTTACGACCTACCTCCAATTTGATCTGCAAGCCCTCATCCATAGCAAACTCCATGCTTTTTTCCATGAGAATGTGGCTGTACCCTTTTCCCTGAAATTCCGGCAATATGCCAAAATGATGAAGGTAAAGCCTGCGTTGATCGTTGGTTATCCATGAGGTGCCGATGATGCCGTGATCATCATCTTCGAGGATAAATATTTTTCCACCAAAGTTGATGGAATCCTCAATTACATCAAGATTATCTCCACGATGTTCGCCTCCCATGTCTGTTTCATGCCAGACATGAAGTACATCCTGATAATCTTCTTCTTTAAATTCACGAACAAATTGTGCCATTATGATAATTATTCTGTTTCAGTTAACTCAACATATAGTTGTCCGGTTTCAAAACGCTTGACAATAACGGAACTATCCCGTTCGATATAGCCATTTATTGCTTTAGCGTCGTATATTTTTTCATCAATTTCTATTTTTCCCGATGGCCTGAGGTCGGATACAGCCGTGCCTGTTTTTCCGATCACCTTACGCCATGTGTTGTCAATGCTGATGTAGCCTTCCTCTGTTTTTTGCGTGGCATCCAGTGCCAGTGAGCCGAATAAGCGCGTGGATTGCCCGAAAAGTTTACCTGACAACCATATTGACGAGAAAAACGACAGGATAGATGCCACAACAACAACAGCCAGGGCTTTGACAAGAGGGGCCAGGTTGATTTCTCCACCAGGTGGCCTGATTTCGTATTTCCCGACCATTGACAAAGCCAGCCCTGTGATAAGAGCAGCAATTCCCAATATGCCGGCAACCCCAAAACCCGGGATGACAAATATTTCGACTGCTATCAGGATAACACCGACAATAAAAAGAAGAATTTCCCAGTGCCCTGCGAGCCCTTCGATGTAGGCGGGTGCAAAATACAGCAAGGCTGCGGCTACGGCTATGATAAACGGAAACCCGATGCCGGGAGATTGCAGTTCAAAATACAAACCCCCAATGATAAGCATGACCAAAACTCCCTGAAATCCCGGGCTGGTAAGAAAACCCAGTAGTTTATCCATAAAAGTGGGCTTGAAGGTTTTGGTTTCGTAATCGCTGATGCCTTGTTTGTGCAGCAGCGTTGTAATATCAGGATAAATACCGTCACAAAAGCCATGGTTAACAGCTTCGCTGGCAGTAAAAGAAAGCACTTTGGTTGAGTCAATCAACCCCGGGATGTAAACATCCGGATCCACCATAGCTTCAGCAATGGCAGGGTCGCGTTTCCATACATAAGTTGTATCCCGGCCTTTAATGATGGTGTCTTTTCCCTGGGCTTCCGCAGTGGAGCGCATGGTGGAGCGCATATACGACTGGTATTTGTCCGGCATGGCTTTGCCATCCTGGCTGACAACCGTTGCAGCTCCGATGCTGCTGCCTTCTTTCATGAATATTTTATCACAGGCAATGGAAATTAGCGCTCCTGCTGAGGCCGCGTTGTTATCAATATAAACCCATACAGGCATGTCAGCATTCAGAAAGGCGGTACGTATTGAATCGGCTGCTACCACCAAACCCCCGTAGGTGTTCATGTGAACAAGAAAAATATCGGCTTCCAGGCTGTCGGCTTCATTGAAAGCCTGCTTGGTGTTTTGCCAGGCTGACATGCTGATGTTTTCAAAGATTTCAAGCTTATAAACCAAATAACCTTTTTGGGCTGTTGTGTCTTTGTTTATGTTTTCCTGAGCTATGATATTGCTGTTAAGAAGCAAAAGCAATGATACCAGCAATGAAATGAATTTGTAATGGCTAAGCTTCATGGTTTATTTCTTATTTAAAATAAAATGCCATGTTTTTATGTTTTCAGAAGCATCTCCTTTGGGAACGGAAACTGTTTTAGCAACGGGTTCCATGTCTTTATGGCTTATGAATAATATATAATCCCTTCCTTTTGAAAGTGTGATAAAATATTCGCCGCTTTTATCTGACATAATAGAGGTAATATGTTCTCCTGTTTCGGCGTCTGAAATATCTATTTCCGTGGTGATGGGATTTTTATTTTCGTCAATTATAGAGCCCTTTACCACTGCCAGTTTTGGTTGTTTAAATCCGGTTTCCTTTGAATCAAAATATTGTTTCATATCAATGGTAAATATATCTGTTTTGCCCATACTGGTTTCCCGGTTGCTTGAGATGTAAGCGGTGTTTCCATCTGCCGATAAAACAAAATGAAATTCGTCGTAAGGGGTGTTGATGGGATATCCCAGGTTAACAGGCTTAGACCATTTGCCGTCAACTTTTCTGCTCATTAATATATCATACCCACCCATGGAATGTTTTCCGTTGGAAGCGTAAAACATGGTGTTTCCATCGGGATGGATAAATACGGATATTTCATCGTCAGGGGTATTGATATTTTTACCTAAATTTCTGGGAACACTCCATCCCCCTCCAATTTTATGAGCCACCCATATATCTCCTTGTCCGAGGCCTTTCTTTTGCCGTTCACTGATGAAATAAAGGCTGTTGTTGTCGGCAGTAATGCAGGCAGATGTTTCAAAATAACTGGAATTAATGGATTTTTCGCCATGAAAAAGCACATCAAATCCATGGGCAATTTTATTGAAAAATCCAGAGGGTGAATGCTCTCTCAGTGGTTCCGGTTTTGTCCATGTTCCTTCATTGTTTTTGTGGGATACATATATATCACCGCTCTGGGTTATGCCAGCGATATTCATGTAAAGAAAAATGGTTTTACCATCGGGAGAGATGCTGGTGTTGGCTTCGTATGCATCAGGCGTATTGATTTCCCCGGGAATGGGTTTGGCTTCGGACCAGGTTCCGTCTTTTTGTTTGTGGGATATATATATGTTGTCAAAATATTCGCCAGTTACCGGGTCTTTCAGGGTTTTGCTGCTTTCAGGGCGTCTTGTCGTAAAAATCAATACAGTTTCATCAGCAGTGATAGAAGGATTGGCATCCACGTATTTTGAATTGATGGTTTTTCCCATGTTGGCTATCTCCACATCAACTTCATCATCCATCAAGCGGATGGCATTATTGACCTTGTTTAAATATACGGTAGCAGGATCGGTTTCCGCTTCATCTTCTTCCGAAAGGGCACTGAGGTGTTTTTTGTAATGTTCTTTTGCCTTTTTAAACCGCTGTGTTTTTTGATATGAGCGTGCCAAATAAAAGTCAAGCATCTCAAAATCTTCGCTTCCTGATTCGGCACCTTTTTCCAGCGGCGGGATGGCGTCCTCAAATCTGTCCATAACAAAATAACATTCCCCAAGCCTATAGTTCAGGGTAATGTCATTGGGATTGGTTTCCATCATGCCTTCATACATTTTTAGTGCCCCCGGGTAATTATCGTTATTAAATTTCATGCGGGCCTGTGCCATCTGAAATTTAATGTTTCTGGGTTTACTGGTGTCCGGTTTGTTTGTGTTTTGTGCTGATAAAGCAGGACAAAAGAAACAAAAAGCCGATAGTAAGATGATAATGCGTTGAATTTTCATGAGCATGGTTATGTTGTTTGTTTTCAGAACTAAAATAAGAAAAGTTTTATTGAATGTTTTTGTTTTTTTTTAAAAAAAGATGCATTGCCTGCTCTTTTGACTCATTCCAATGATAATCCAGCCTGTGCTTCAGGTACATTTCAGCGGGCAGGTGGTTGTATTTATTACCTGATGTTTTCAAAGCGTCATCTATATGATTGATTCCGTGATGCAAAGATACATTAAATTCTTTTTTAAAAAACCCGGATAATTTTTTGTTGCTGGCCCAGGCTGCAAACACAAATTCTTTACCGGTAAGGGTGTGCCATGCTTCTGCCAGATCATACCGGTATGGAAAATGATTGGATAACTCAAGTGCTTTATCGCCAATGATGACGCCACCGGTGTTATTTTCAATTTTACCTTCGTATCCACGTTCTGCTTGTGTCCATTTGGGATTGATGAGCCAAAGCTCGTTGGCAAGGATGCGTACAAGATTAACAGAGGTTCGGGAGCGGTAATCAAGTAAAATTTCCGACATATCACTTACCGGTTTTTGTCCGAAAAGAAACACAGAATCAATTTGTTTTTTTGCTCCAAGGCAATAATCGGATATAATCTCATAATTATTCAGTTCCGGTAATACGGCAATGGGAACCAGTCCGATATCAACTTCGCCATGCTTTAATTTTGCAGCGCACACCGATGGAATATCAAAACTTATATTGGCGTTTGAAGCAATAAAGTCTGAATGCTCCAACCCGTACTGGAAAGGAAGGGTGTTCAGGAAATCAACCGCTGATATTCGTGTTTTTTTGCTCATGAATCTTGCAAACAAACCATAAAATCAAATCACATGTTTTATTGACAGGGTAATCTCTACAGATAATACGTTAAACCCCGTTCAAACGAAACGCAATATGCATATTTTTTCTACCTTTGGCAAATAAAATCTGAATGTTATGACAAAGTCAGCTTTGAATGCCATTGGCCCGGTTGATGGCCGCTACCATGAAAAGACGCAATTGTTGCAGGATTATTTTTCTGAAAAAGCCCTGATTCATTACAGGCTGAATACAGAAATACAATATTTTAAGGCGCTGTGTCAGATTCCGCTGCTACAGCTTAAAGATGTAAAACAGGAACAACTCAAACAACTGGAAAAAAAACTGCAAAATTTCAGTGACGAAGATGCAGAAACGGTAAAAAAGACAGAAGCCACCACAAACCATGACGTAAAAGCAGTGGAATATTTTCTCAAAAACTGGTTTGATGAACTGGGCATGGAAAAATATAAAGAGTTTGTGCATTTTGGGCTGACATCACAGGATATAAACAACACAGCCATTCCTTTGTCAATAAAACGGGCATTTAATGATGTGTATCTGCCTGCCATGGAAGAGTTGTTAAATGCGCTTGAGGTGTTAATTCAAAAATGGAGTGATGTCCCTATGCTGGCACGCACCCACGGGCAACCTGCAAGCCCAACGCGCCTCGGGAAAGAGCTGAGTGTGTTTTCTGTGCGAATAATAGAACAGCTCAAAACGATGAAAAACATTCCCTTTGCAGCTAAATTCGGCGGTGCTACCGGAAATTTCAATGCACATTATGCAGCTTATCCCGTGATTGACTGGCACAGCTTTGCAGATGACTTTGTCCGCAAAAACCTGGGGCTGAAACGTTCTTTTCCCACCACACAAATCGAACATTACGATCATACAGCAGCCTTTTTTGACAACATGAAACGCATCAATGTTATATTGACAGACCTGTGTCGTGATATCTGGACATACATATCCATGGATTATTTTAAACAAAAAATCAAAGCGGGGGAAGTGGGATCATCCGCCATGCCACATAAAGTAAATCCAATAGATTTTGAAAACGCTGAGGGCAACCTGGGGATGAGCAATGCCATCGCCGGCCATCTGAGTGAAAAATTGCCCGTCAGCCGTTTGCAACGTGACCTGACCGACTCAACGGTATTGAGAAACATCGGACTGCCTTTTGCTTACACTCTGATAGCGGTAAAATCCATTGTAAAAGGCCTGGATAAACTGGTGTTAAATGAAGAAAAAATAGCAACAGACCTTGAAAACAACTGGGTTGTGATAGCAGAAGCCATTCAGAATATTCTGCGGCGGGAAGCTTATCCCCGGCCATACGAAACATTAAAATCCCTGACCCGCACAGGTAAAAAGATAAATAAGGCTGCTTTACACAATTTTATTGATGGTTTGGATGTTTCTGATGTAGTGAAAAAAGAAATGAAAAACATTACCCCGCAAAATTACCTGGGTCGCTGATGAAAGATTTAATGCGCATATTTAAATATATATGGCCATACAAATACAAGGCTTTAATGAATATCATTCTGAATATTCTGAGCACCTTGTTTGCCTTGTTTTCATTTGGAATGGTGATTCCTTTTCTCAGTGTGTTGTTTAATCAGCAGGAAATGGTAATGGAAATGAAACCATGGGCACTGAATTCAGATGTCATTATACATAATTTTGAATATTGGCTTAGTCAGATCATCATAAACAAAGGGAGCCTGACTGCGCTTGTGTTTCTTGGCATGCTTGTCACTTTTGCTACCTTGTTAAAGACCAGTACATGGTATTTTGCAAATTATTTTATGGTGCCGGTGCGAAATGGTGTTGTCAGGGACATCAGGAATAAATTGTACCGGAAAATTACGAGCCTGCACCTGGGGTATTTCAGCGAAGATAAAAAAGGCAATATCATGGCGCGAATGACAAACGATGTACAGGAAATCGAGGTATCCATCATCAGCTCTCTGACCTTGTTGTTTCGTGATCCCATCAAAATCATAGCTTTCATGACTGCGCTTTTCCTATTCAATGTAAAGCTCACGTTATTTGTGTTGATTGTGTTGCCTTTGGCAGGACTGCTTATCGGGCGTGTGGGAAAATCCCTGCGGCGGAAATCCCAGGAGGGGCAACGCCGGATGGGAGGCCTGATGTCAATGATAGAAGAAAGCTTATCAGGACTGCAAATAATTAAAGCGTTTAATGCCGAGAAGCAACAGGAAAGCAGGTTTTTTCATGCCAATAAAGGCTATACGCATGTAATGAATAAAATAAACCGTCGCAGGGCGCTGGCATCGCCACTGACAGAATTTCTTGCCACGGCAACCATTGTATTTGTAATGTGGTACGGCGGGAGAATTGTCCTTGTTTCCGGGGAGATGGAATCCAGTGTACTTATTGGTTATTTGTTGATTTTTTCACAGGTTATAACCCCATCTAAAAACCTGAGTACCGCCATGTACAACGTCCAAAAAGGCATGGCCTCCGTTGACCGTATCAATGAAATTCTAAAAGCAAAAAATATAATTCAGGACCCTGTGCATCCGGTAAAAAAAGTTGATTTTAAAGATTCCATTGAATACAAAAATGTAAACTTTGCCTATGCAAATGTCCCTGTGCTTAAAAACATCAATCTGAAAATAAAACGTGGACAAAACATTGCGCTGGTAGGTCAGTCAGGGTCAGGGAAAACCACACTGGCAGACCTGTTGCCTCGTTTTTATGATTTAAAAGAAGGCGAAATATTAATTGACGGCATCAACATTAAGGATATTTCAATGGGTGACCTGCGGGCACTCATCGGGTATGTGAATCAAAACCCGATACTTTTCAATGACAGTTTTGCCAACAACATTGCCTTTGGTACAGACCACGTAAAGGACAAAGATATCATGGCAGCAGCCAAAACAGCCAACGCTCATGATTTTATCATAGCAACAGAAAACGGATACGATACAACCATTGGTGATTGCGGAGGAAAACTTTCCGGCGGACAACGGCAGCGCCTCAGCATTGCACGGGCGATACTGAAAAATCCGCCCATCATGATACTTGACGAGGCAACATCATCACTGGATACAGAATCTGAAAGGCTTGTGCAGGAGGCGTTGGATAAACTGATGGAAAACCGCACCTCGCTGGTGATTGCTCACAGGTTATCCACCGTCAAAAACGCCGATGAAATATGCGTTATGAAAGACGGTGAAATTGTGGAGCGCGGAAAACACAAACAATTGCTTGAACTTGATGGGATTTATACCAAACTGTATTATATGCAAATGACCTAACACGATGTTATCATGAAATCAAAAAAAAAGCAGACATTTATAATTGGAACACTCATCGTGGTGGCAAGTATAATCGTTTATTTTGCCTTTTTCCATGAAAAAAAATTGCCGCGTCCCGACCTTGGGACACCACCAAAACTGGTTGAGCCCCAAAACCACAATTATTCTTTTGATAACCCGCCTGTGTATAAAAAAGAAGGCGAAGTCAAGTTTATTGACGGAGAAACCAATGAACTCATCAGTACAGTTGATGTTGAAATCGCCGACACGGAATTCGAAAGGGCGCTCGGCCTGATGTTCCGTCCTGAAATGCCGGATACCGTCGGGATGTTATTCTTGTTTGAACAGGAACGCATTCAGGCATTTTGGATGCGTAACACCATCATTCCGTTGGATATCATTTACGCCAATTCCCGCGGTGAAATTGTCAGCATTTACAAAAACACCGGCACCCTGTCAGATGAATCCATGCCCTCCTCAAAACCGGCTATTTATGTGGTGGAAGTCAATGGAGGTTATTGCGATAAGCATGGTATTGAAGAAGGGGATTTTGTGGAATTCTGATGGTTAAAGCTTAAAATGGATAAAATTGCGTCATGGTGTGTCTGCCTGAGGGGATTGCAGATATAAGCAGCAGAGGGGGGCCTGTTTTTGTGATACCAGGTTGCGTTCAACAGTATAATATTGTTATTGATCCTCTTAGACAATATTAAGAGTTTGAATTTCTGCATAATACCATATTATGTTAAATTGTAAAAGGCTGAATATCAACAATAAAATCGTTCGCAACCGTTAAAACGGCTAATATTTTATTCCAGGTTAAATTCCTTTCTGTTATGGTTTATACCGATATGTGTTCAATCCCGTCTATCGCCGGGCAAGTTTATAATTTTAGTTCGCCACTGCTTCTAAAATTATACCGACACGCTATCAACATTGTCATTATATTTTGAAAACCAATATAATGACGCTGATAGTCGGTCGGCATTAACTCAACAAGTCATCA
>CAZGPW010000176.1:0-3811 GCA_964527535.1 uncultured Bacteroidales bacterium | reverse complement strand
TTGTCACGGGATTCTGCACTGTTTCAACGCTCAGTAATGTTCCGGTATTTCCGGTTGCATTCAGGGTCTCTGATGCATTCATCTTGTCATTGCCAATGGACACCACATAATTTCCCTGACTTAAGCCTGCCAGTTTATACGTATTTAATCCCTGCTTTAAGGCGATGGGTTTAGTTAAAATTTGCCTTCCGGCGATATCATACACGGCGATTTTGGCATCACCAGCGTTATCAGACCAGAATTCCACAAAAGCACATTCTGATGCCGGATTGGGATACACAGAAAACTGACCTTTCTTCTCGGCTTGTTCAATGTTTTGCACCACATCAACAAGGTGAAGGGTGTCATCCCCACTTACCGTAATGGTTTTATCCTGGGTAATGTTTTCTACCTGTACGCTGTCAACCTGATCGGTGGGCGTATCAATCGCATAAGCGCTAAACGTGACATTGTAGTCTTGGGCTGAAAGCAGGCATGTTGTCATTGTAAGTCCTGCCAGTAAAGCTAATTGTTTCATAAGCATGGTTTTGGTTAATAATAAGTTAATGTAATCATAATCGAACATCATTTAATGCAAATATACAAAATAAATATGTATCAAAAGCAATCCTATAATACAAAACATTTTTACCGATAATATTTTTATGGTAAACATGCCAAAATACAATTCATTGTTGTTTGGAATTGCATTTCAAGGTGGCCATTTGACCTGTATATTGGCTGCCTCTGTGCAGAACAGATTAGTACAGAAGATAAGCAGTGTTTAGGATTATTTTTGCATTGTATTAAAATATTTTTTATATTGTGCTTCTAAATCCAATAAAAAACTACCATCATGAAAAAAATTACATTTGTACTTGCCTTTTTTGCTTTCACAACCAGTGTTTTTGCACAAACAAGCAAAGAAGCCCCGAATCTGAGCCTCAACCCCCAGGAGGCGATTGAGCTCACGGTTCAACCAACAACTGATTTTCAACCCTTTTATCTGAATCCGGTAAAAAATGTTGAAATTGCCCGGGATTTTCCATTACGGGCATATTACAATCAGAATTACTATTTCAGGTTTCAGATGCCTGAGGATAAGAATGTATCTGTTCATCTGAAATTCCCGGATAAAAATGTACGTGCCGGCATGGCCTGTTACCGGGTGTATCACGATGAATTCATACCTGTATCACAAGCCTCACTGACAAGTTCAGGGCAGGCATTTAACATTCGCGACAGGTATTTTGAAGCCGGACAACAAGTTTTGGTACGGCTGTGGTTTTCGGATGCGTTGCCAAATGCTCAGATTGAGCTTGCCCTGAGAAGCACAACACCACAGTCTCAAGCTAAAAACATTGTCATTGACCAAACTTATACGCCAGACCAATTGGTAAACGATGTTTTTTTGGGAGGGAACACTTTTACCTCCAACGTATTTTTCACAGGCGATACAATAAGTATAGGACAATACCAGGGGTCTATTTCAGGCACTGACTTTGGCCAGGGCCTGATTATGACTACAGGCGACGCCACTTTGGCTCCTGGACCCGATGAAGGCACAAGCGAAGGTGCTCCCAATGAGGGCGAATCCGATCCGGATTTACAGGCTTTGATTCCCAGCTATACCGTTAATGATGCTTGTGTGCTGGAATTTGATTTTGTGGCCACCGACAATTATGTCAATTTTGATTACATTTTTGCGTCTGAAGAGTTCCCGGAATTCGCGAACAGTTCTTTTAACGATGTGTTTGGGTTTTTTCTTTCAGGCCCGGGTTTAAATGGACCTTACATTGGCCATGCTATAAACATAGCCTTGTTACCCAACGGTGACCCTGTGACGATTGATAATGTGTATAACAATGATATTTATTACACAGGATCAGTTGATCCCAGTTCTGGTGGTGAAGGCCTGGCTTACGATAACGATATGGAATACGACGGTGCCAGCATTCCCTTGACCGCTGAAGCATATTTATGGCAGGGCGAAACATACCACATCAAACTGGCCATCGGTGACGCCGGTGATTCAGCTTATGATTCCGGTGTATTGTTCAAAGGCAGCAGCTTTGTTACGGGAAATCAGGCTACGGGACGTGTGTATTATGATACCGATGGTAATTGTACCTTTGATGGCAATGATGTACCGCTGCCCGGTAACATGCTTTATTCCGATCCAGGCAATTACGTTGCCATGACCGGGGGGAACGGAATGTATGCCCTTCCCCTGAACATGGGGTTGTCTTCGGTTTCTCTTACTGCACCACCCTTGTATGACATTCTTTGCCCTGCAGCAGGGTATCACGAGGTGGAAATTACCACAGCAGGTCAGGAAGTGGCAGGAAATGATTTTGCGCTTACTTCTGAGATTGAATGCCCACTGCTGCATGTTAACATGTCAGGGTATCAGTTTCAATCCTGTGAAGCATCTCCTGTGCTGGTGGAATTTTCTAATGAAGGCAGTGTTGCAGCAGAAAATGTCACTGTTGAAATTGCCCTTGACAGTAATTTGACGCTATTATCTTCTGATACAAGTTATACCGATCTGGGAAACAATACCTACCTTTTTGGCGGCGGTGATATGGGCATCTTTGAATCGGATAATTTTATCATCGAAGTGGGTGTAAGCTGTGATGCCGGCGTAGCAGGCCTTACAGAATGCTTAAGTGCCCGGATTTTTGCCGATAACCAATGCGATTTCCAGAACCCAGGCATTCCTGAAGATACTACTTCCAATACCGTGTGGGATCATTCCGGTATTCTTGTCACCGGTCAGTGTACAGGCGATTCGCTGGCCTGTTTTAACATCCTCAATGAGGGTGACCCCGGCAATGGTGATATGGATGGCCCCAGGGAATACAGAATTTACGCCAACGATTCCTTGGTAGATGTGGGGACATTCCAGCTCATCGGGCAGGAATCAACAGAAATCTGCGTACCTACGCAAGGTTTCGCCATCCGGCTTGAAGCCGATCAACATGCGGCACATCCCGGCAACAGCCAGCCTCAGGAAACCATAGAGGATTGTGGAGATGACACCGGAAGTTCGCTTGGCTACGTGGTGACCACCCCTCTGGATGATTATGATTTTGATACAGACATATGGTGTCAGGAAGTGCTGCCTCCATCCGGCGGAAAAGCAGGAGAAACCCAGATTATGAGTGTGCAACCGAAAGGGGTAACTGACAATCACTACGTATCAAACGATGCCATACTGAATTACACACTTTGGTTCCAAAATCCTACTGACACCATCGTACAAAATCTCAGTATCCGTAACCTGCTTCCGGAACACCTGGATCATCAGACACTGCGGATAACAGGCACCAGTCATGATTGTAACGTAAGCATCAGCAAAGAAGGGATTCTTACCTGGATGTTCAGAAACATCGACCTGCCTGCAGCTGAGAATGATGAAGCCGGAAGTAAAGGTTTTATCAGCTACAGCATCAAACAGGTACCCATGACTTCTGATGATTACGGCACTGAAATTGAAAACCAGGCAACCCTGTATTTTGACAAAAATGCCCCGGTTACTACCAACATCAGTCATCTAACGTTCTGGAACCTGGTGGATATTCCCACGCATGTTCCCGACGAAAGCAAAGCGCTGAGCGTGGTAAATGTGTATCCGAACCCGGCGCATACCAAAGCCAATTTCCAGTTGCCGGAAGGTGAGTATAACAGCCTGCGTTTTAGAATGTACGATGCCACAGGTAAACTGGTTCGTGAAGTATCAGACATCAATACATCCCTGTTCAGCGTAAAACTGGATATGCTTTCAACGGGTGTATATTACTACGATATCAGGGAAAACGGTCAAACCATC
>CAZGPW010000175.1:0-9438 GCA_964527535.1 uncultured Bacteroidales bacterium | reverse complement strand
TAAAGCAATTAAATATAAAAAGAGGTGCATTTTACCCAACTTTATAAAAATGAAGTCATTGATTTACGCGGAAAAATGTCCTCCGAAACTTTAGATAATAACTGTAAAATAAAAAATAATTTTTTAATCAAGCAAACCTTTCCATGTCTGCTTTACGATTTCCGAATTATAAGCTGCCAAAACCCGGGCTAATCAATAGGCGAAAAGCTAATCACATCTCCAAAACATTCTATTTTATCTTTAGTGCAACATAAGCTGATGGACGGGAAAAACAATCGTTCACTACTGTCACAAGTCTTGAGATCAGGATGAGGTGTACTGATTAACCCCAGCATTTAAGTTGGGGGTTTCAAGGCGAATAACACACAAGATTTAACACTATTAATCTTTCATATTTTCATAACCCAGACCTGATGACCAGGGTTAATCGGTAGTTCAAGCCAGGGCTAAAGCCCTTTTCTTCTTGCATTGTGTACCACCACGAGCTGAAGCTCGTGGTTAAGAGGTTGATCACACCGGGTCTAAGAGCTTAGTCCGGTTCTTGCTATTTCATTCTTGTGAAGCCGGTTAACCCCCGGCATTTATGCCGGGGTTTAAAGGCGAAGCACAAAACACAAAGGGCTTTAGCCCTGATATTTTCAATTTCTAAAAAATGAAAACACAAGTCTGTCTTATTTTCATTTTTTGTCAATTATGAAAATATAAATATATTTGATCTCAGAAACTGCTCACATCATGAAAAAATCCATCATACTCATTGCCATTACACTTTCTGCATTAAGCAGTTTTGCCCAATCTGTTGGTGACATAAAAAACAACAGAATGTACATTTGGGGAGAAGGCAATGGAGTAACTTTAAATGAAGCGGATAAAAATGCCCTTTCCATGCTTATCAATCAGATTTCTGTGGATGTGGAAAGCAAATTTGAAATGGTGAAAACGGAAGGTGAAGAGGGGGCAATATCCGAACAGGTAAAATCCATTGTCAATACATACAGCAGTGCAAGTTTGCATAATACAGAACGAATTGTCCTCAGCCAGGAACCTGATGCTAAGGTTTTGAGATACATCAGAAGAAGCGATGTGAGCAAAATTTTTAAAAACAGGGAAATAAAAATCAAGGAATTCTACAATTATGCAGAAACTGCTCTCTATGAGCTCAGAATCAGCGATGCCATCAAATATTATTACTGGGCTTATATTCTGCTTCGCTCCCATCCTGATCAAAGTGAAATCTCTTATGTTGATAACATGGGACAAAAGTATCTGCTCAGTACCTGGCTTCCGGCAAGAATCAAACAAATTCTATCGGAAATAGATATCAACATTAAAAATCATGATATAAAAGAAGATCATGCTGTTTATAACCTTCACATTACCTATAAAAACAAGCCTGTTGAGAAACTTGTATATCAATACTGGACTGGGCAAGATTACACCAATCTCATTGAAGCATCTGATGGATTGGGGTTTGCAGAATTTTTCGGCAGCGATGCAGGCGATCATGAAAAAATACAGTTCAAAATTGAATACATTTTTAAAAATGAATCCTTATACGACAAGGAATTAAATACAGTCATGGAAAAGATACCGGACATTGCAATAAAAGAGGCATATTTTAACCTTCAGTTGGATGATTCAGATAACAAAGGCAAAGAAACAAAGCCAACCGAAAATCTCAGCACCAACACGCGGGAAGCAAAGGAATCATCCATGGAAATGAGCCTGGTGAATGATATTTCCGGTTATAAAAATGTGATCGATCCGGTTGTAGATGCCATCAGCCAAAATAATTATGGTGCGGCTAAGCCACATTTCACCGAAACCGGGTATCAGATTTACGAAAAACTGATACAATACGGCAACGCACGCATACTTGAACAATCTGAACTCAAAGGCCTCAGGAAAGATGACAAAGTAATCATCAGGGAAATACCCATGCTGTTCAGGTTCAAAACCAACAACAAAGAATTTGTTGAAAATGTGGTGTTTCATTTTGATGAGAACAACAAAATTTGTGACCTGAGTTTTGGTCTTTCGAAAACGGCACTGAATGATATTGTGGATAAAACGCAGTGGCGCGAATCCGACCGCATGGCTATCATTGATTTTATGGAACATTACAAAACAGCTTATGCACTTGAAAGGCTGGATTACATCGAGTCTATTTTTTCCGAAGACGCGTTGATCATAACTGGTGCTTATAAAACAGTGCCAAATCCGGAAAGTCCGTATAAAAACAACCGTATTGTAAAATATAACAAGTACACCAAAAAAGAGTACATTGACCGTTTAAAGGTACTTTTCCGCAGCAAGGAGTACGTGAATCTGCAATTCGAAAAAAGCGATATCCGGTCGGGCAGCAAAGACCATGTTTACGGCATACAGATAAAACAGAATTACTACTCATCCAATTATGGCGATGAAGGCTACCTTTTCCTCATGGTTGACCTTCAGGACACAAGTAAGCCGAAAATTCATGTCAGAACATGGCAGCCAAATAAAGATGAGAAAGGGAATATTTACGGGATAGAGGATTTTTAAGTGAGAACAATAAAATTATTTGGATAATTTAAATTTTAAGTTTAAATTTATTATACATGAAAATATTAGTCAATTTTGCAATTGAATTGCAAAATTGTTCTTGATTATAGTTTCCGGTTTTTGGGATTATTCCTGATGTACTGTCTTATTCAGTTTAATTCCATTTCATTTCTGATGATTCTGTCATGAAAAAGTGTTTGCCAGGCAAATTTATAGCCGGCCTGATGGATTTCATAACTCACTCTGCCTTTGTACCATCTGATAATTCTGGATAGATTCCCCACTATTAGATAAACACCCACTGTTAGCAGAATTCCTACTGTTGGGAGATTTATTAATCTCAATGATTCCATGCACATGATTTGGCATGACAATGAATTCATCCAATCTGGCAAAAGAAAATTTTTCAGGAATCATTTCCCAAAATTCATTGGCTAATTTTCCTTCTGCAGAATGATGCATTTCTTCAGAAAACACATCTCCAAAACATTCTACTTTATCTTTGGTGTTAATGGTGACAAAATATTTTCCATTCCATAACTTGTCCGGCGTAGCAGAAGCGAAGACGGATAATCCCATGATTGTAGCCGGAGGCCTTTGTCAGAATGTCTTTTTTTGTATAAAGACATACTCAAAAGTAACAATTTTTATCTTTAGCCCCTTAAATCAACTTAGACCTTTTGCAGATTTGCTCAAAGCATAATATTTTTACCAGATGAAAAAAGTAATCACATCAGAAAATAAGCCCATCAAATTATGGCTTGAGGATATAGATGAAGCAGCATTGCAACAAGCGCGGAATCTGGCCAATTTATCCGTAACTTACAAGTGGGTTGCCATCATGCCGGATTGTCATAAAGGCTTTGGTATGCCCATCGGTGGCGTACTGGCTACTGAAGATGTGATCATTCCCAACGCTGTTGGTGTGGACATCGGGTGTGGCATGTGTGCCGTAAAAACATCACTTACATCCATCAACAAAAAAGATTTATCCACCATTGTAAAACACTTATATCACCGCATCCCGAAAGGGCGAAAACACCACAAGCACAGGCAAAAATGGGAAGGATTTGATGTCGCTCCTGCCGTTGATATCATTCAACAAGAACTTGACAACGCCCGGTATCAACTAGGGACACTTGGCGGCGGCAATCATTTTATCGAAATACAAAAAGGTTCTGATGGTCATATCTGGTTGATGTTGCATTCCGGGTCGCGGAATTTCGGTTTAAAAATCGCCAACGCATTTCATCAAAAAGCGGTTAAATATTGTGATGACAAAAAGATTGAACTGCCAAACAAATCTTTAGCCTGGTTGCCCATGGAAACATCAGAGGGACAAGCTTATTTTGAAGCGATGAATTTTGCCCTGAACTTTTCTAAAGCCAACCGTTATGCAATGCTGGAGGCAGTGAAAAAGATTATCATTGAGACCGTTGATAAGGTACAATTTGGTGACATAATCAACATCCACCACAATTATGCAGCCGTAGAAAAGCATTATGGTAAGGAGGTTGTTGTTCACCGCAAAGGAGCTACATCAGCAAAACCCGGACAAACAGGGATAATTCCCGGTTCACAAGGAACTGCCAGTTACATTGTGAAAGGAAAAGGAAATCCGGAATCTTTTATGTCCTGTTCACATGGTGCCGGACGCAAAATGGGACGCAAGCAAGCCATCAGAACACTAAATATGGAAAAAGAAATTGAATTTCTGGATAATTCAGGGATTATACATGCAGTTCGTACTAAAAACAATTTAGATGAAGCAGCGGGAGCGTACAAAGATATTGATATTGTGATGAAAAATCAGGAAGACCTTGTTGCCATTGTAACACAATTATTGCCGCTGGCTGTAATCAAAGGTTGACAAGGGTAGGTTAACTGGATGGATACGTTGTACACAAAGAGGTCTTTTATGCCCATCCGAAAAAATACGGAGAGTTTATCGTACCTTATCTCAGGAATGCTAAATGTTAGTTACGTTGTTTTTGCGGGTGTTTTCTTATAATAAACTTTTTGATTATCTTTGATTGCATGTCTAATGGTGAATTGAATTGTTTGTGGTAAATCAATATTTATGGACCAGTATATTGTATTTGGAGTATTGTTACTGACCCTCTTCCTTTTTGCCTGGGGTAAAATCCGCCATGACCTTGTGGCGTTGATATCACTCATCATTTTATTGATTTTTGGGATTATTGAACCCGGGGAAGCCTTTAATGGCTTTGGTCACCCTGCAGTGATTACCGTTGCTTCTGTGCTGGTAATTGGCAAAGCCCTGGAATTTTCCGGGGTCATTGATGTACTCGGAAAATGGGTGATGAAACTGGGCAAAAATCTTTTGATACAGATTCTGGCTCTTTCTGCACTTGTTGCTGTAGCCTCAGCTTTCATGAACAATGTGGGGGCGCTGGCCATCATCATGCCAGTTGCCATACACATGGCCAGAAAAAACGGGCACCCGGTTTCATTTATTTTAATGCCCATAGCCTTTGCCTCTTTGCTTGGCGGCATGACAACCCTCATCGGCACGCCACCCAACATCATCATTGCTACTTTCAGGGCTGAAGAGACAGGAGAAGCATTTGGCATGTTTGACTTTACACCGGTAGGGCTCGTCGTAGCAGTTGTCGGATTAGCTTTTATTACATTGGCCGGCTGGCGATTGTTACCAAAAAGGAAAGCACAAAAGTCAGATAAGGAGCTTTTTGAAATTGAAGACTATATCGCTGAAGTAAGTGTTAGCAGTGAGTCAAAAATCAAAGGCAAAAGCATAGCAGAAATCAATGATATTACAGATGCTGATGTACAAATTCTCGGACTGGTTCGCAATGATAAGCGCATTCATGCCCCACATGCCGAGGAACTTATTCAGTTGAAAGATATCATCATTTTGGAAACCGATGCCGATGAGCTTAAAACCTTCATCAAGGATACCGGAGTAAAACTTGTGGGGGATAAAAAGTTCAGGAAAGATGCCCGGGGATCGGATAAAATTGCCATCACTGAAGCTGTGGTTATGGGCGACTCTCCGCTGGTAGGAGAGACAGCTGCGTCCCTTCGCATGCGTAGTCGCTACGGGATAAATCTGCTGGCTGTAGCACGGCGTGAGCAAAAAATCCGGCACAGGCTGGACCATGTGAAATTTAAAACCGGTGATGTTCTTTTGCTGCAGGGCAGGGAGCACATAATCCATGATACGATCACTGCCATTGGCTGTATGCCGCTTGCCCGCCGTGGTCTGCGGCTCGGATACGAAACGAAAATACCGCTTGCTTTGGGTATTTTTGCCGCTGCCATTGTTATGATTGTTACCGGGTTAATGCCAGTACAAGTGGCCTTCGTGATGGCTGCTGTTGCAATGATACTTACAAAAATATTGCCTATCAGGGAACTTTACACCAGCATTGACTGGCCTGTAATTGTGTTGCTCGGGGCTATGATTCCCGTTGGAATGGCACTTGAAAATACCGGAGGTGCAGATATGATTTCCTCCCGCATCGCCGATCTGGATGATGTTATGCCTCCATGGGCACTGCTTACAATTGTGATGGTGATTACCATGCTTTTGTCTGACATCATCAACAATGCTGCTACTGTGGTATTGATGGCACCAATCGCTATAGGCATTGCCAACGGGCTGGGTTATTCTATTGATCCCTTTTTGATGGTTGTTGCCGTTGGTGGTTCCTGTGCTTTTTTGACACCCATAGGACACCAGTCTAATACAATTGTGATGGGGCCGGGGGGCTATAAATTTACAGACTATTGGCGCATGGGGCTTCCTTTGGATATCATCATTGTTGCCGTGGCGATTCCAATGATTTTGCTTGTGTGGCCGTTGTAAAACACATGAAGGTTGTCAAATCATCAGCAGATAAAAGAAACTTACGGTAATCAGCAGAAACAGTACGGTCAGGCCGGATCCTGCCCTGATAAAATCCCGGTTTCTGTATCCGCCTGCTGTCATCAGCAAAGCATTGACCTGCTGGGTAGGCAAAATAAATGAATTTGAGACACAAACTGCAGACATCAGTACAAGGGGCAGTGGGTCAAGGCCGCTGATTTCAGCCATGCCTATCACCATGGGAGCCAATACCACTATGGCACCAAAATTTGAGATCAGCAATGAAAAAATGGTGGAAGTGATTCCAATGGTAAGAAGCAATACAATGGTAGAACTGCCGGAAACAAGTGTCATGATTTCCTGTGCGAGAAACATGGCAGCTCCGCTTTTCTGCATAGCGATGCCAAGCGGAATCAATCCGGCGAGTAGAAATACAATTTTCCATTGAATAGACTGATACGCATGTTGCATGTTTAGCACGCCGCCAAGTATCATTGCCACGGCACCGGTAAAGAAAGCCATGGAAATGGGAAAGCCGGCAATGGCCAGGCCTATTGCCAGCAAAAAACTCAGACCGGCAAGGAGGGATTTGGATTTGTTTTTATCCCCGGATTTAATGGGTGTGGCTACAACAAAGTCAATGCTTTTATCCATTTCCTTTATTTTTTCCCATAAACCATACACAATGATGGTATCCCCAACAGAAATTTTGTGATCTGAAAAATCTCCCCGCATTTCTTCCCCTTTACTGAACAGCCTCAATGGTTCAACAGCAAAACGCCGTCGCATCGAAAATTCACGTATGGTCTGCCCAATGGCTTCGGAACGTGGCGGAACGATTACTTCGGCGAAACCTGATTCGTCGGGATCGCGTAAGCGGGAAAAACGCTTCAGAGGGGGTTCTTCAATAAGTTTGAACTCCTCTGCAAGATGCTGAATATTCTCTTTATTGCCCAAAAGAGCTATTTCCTGTCCTGCTTTGAAGCGGGTTTCCCGCCAGGGGGCATAGATTACAGAATGCTCTCCTGAAATTCCGATAATGTTCACATTGAATCGTTTCCATATACCGGACTGTTCGGTTGTTTGATTGATCAATGGGCTGTCTTCAGAAATAGAATAATACCAGATATTGCTTGGTAGCTGCAGCTTTTCAATTAATTTCTCCTGAGCGGTGGGTGTTCGGGTACCTGTTTTTTGTTTTGGCAACACGTATTTTCCCAAAAAGTAAAAAAAGCCTACGCCTGTTGCCAGCAAAATTAACCCGATTGGTGTTACACTGAACAATCCGTATGGTTGAAGACCTGCATTTTGCAATAAATCGTTGACCAGTATCAGGTGACCGGAACCAACCATGCTGAGTGTCCCACCCAGGATAATAGCAAAGCCGATCGGCATGAGAAGTGCAGATGCCTGTGTTTTTGTGCGCCGGGATACATTAAGTATTCCAGGCAAAAAAATGGCTGCTGCTCCGATGTTTTGTACAAATCCGGAAACCATTCCAAGAATTGAGGACATTATGGCCGTCAGTGGCCTCCTGCCAGAGCCGGCCAATTTGATCATTGCAATGGAGAATTTGTCCATAAGGCCGGTTCTTGCAATTCCCCGCCCCATAATCATTACCGCTATGATTGAAATAACAGCATTGCTCGAAAACCCTGCAAACATCTCTTCAGGTGTAAGAATGCCGCTCCAGCCCAGTGCCAGCATGCTCATAATTGCAACAAGATCAATGCGGACAATGTCCAGGACAAACATCACTACAGTGATGGATAATATCAGAAGTACAATTAGTATGTCCGTATCCATGTCAGTCCCATATTAACACTTTTGTACCATAATTTGTTCTGATTCCGGTTAAATGCATGGTATTTGTAACAGATTTATCCGTAGCCATTGACATTTCATGCCAGTATCTTTTTTACTGAAGTTTCGAAGCTTATAAACAACTAAATATCAGCAAAATTAAAACAATAAATGTAGCATTTTGTTTGTATAAAATACAAATTGTTGGTGTTTTAGTCGGTGTAATCCAAAACACTACAAAACAAAGATATAAAACTTATCCTGCTCAGACGGATAATATTAAAAATTAAAACAAGTTTTGCACATGGATGGGGATAATTGTTTTGTAATTAAATATTTTTCACCTAAAAATAGATTTGATGTGCTTTTGTTCTGTGGTTCTCTCAGTACATCGCACCCGGCATAGCTCAAGCAACCCTTCGACTTTGCTCAGGACGGCGCCCTTCGGCAGCCTTAATTCGGCTTCGCTCACTTCGACAAGCTCAGCACATTGCAACTGTGTAATTTAATATTATTATTAATTACATTTCAATTTATTTAACGGGGTGAAGGTTTCATTTCAAATCCCCGATACGCTAAAACTACGGGCAGGAATTTTTCAATAGCTTGGAAGGGGGTTTTTACGTTAACCCCATGAAATAGAAATACTTTTATTATTTTTCCTAAACAGAGTTCAGGATTTCACGGGGTTAAGATCCTTACTTAAGCTCCCAGGCCTTCTGTATAATAGGTAATGTCAAAGAAACGCCATAAAATCCTTATTCATTTCTTTTTTGATTTTATGTTCTTCTTCAAAAATAGTTCCCTTTTGGGTACTACTGCCTTTTTAATGGGTTATGATTAACCCGCTGATTACCTAATCCTATTGTGTAATGACCGATAGGTTACAAGTCTGAAGTCGGAAGACCGAAGACCGGAGTCGGAAGAAGTATTCACAACTCCTGACTTCCGACACCCGACACCCGACAACATTACACCTAAATTTTTACCTTTAGATATTCCTGGTTTTCTACTAAGTTTGCAGTAGAACCCCCTTTTTTATTGTGCCGTTTGCATTTTCAACTCCCGAATCGAGTTCTATACAGGATATTCTGTTTGTTTCGGGAGTGTTGCGTTTATTCCAGCATCAGTTTGCCCTGGCCGATGGTTTGACCGTTTTCCCTGATATCGTAGTAATATACACCCGTTGAAAGCATATCCAGTTTTACGCTGAACAGGGATGTATTGATGTCTGATACTTC
>CAZGPW010000174.1:0-14439 GCA_964527535.1 uncultured Bacteroidales bacterium | reverse complement strand
TTCACAATTCCTGACTTCCGACTCCCGACAACATTACACCTAACTTTTTACCTTTAGATATTCCTGGTTTTCCACTAAGTTTGCAGTAGAACCCATATTAAATTGTTTATAAACAGATTATGTTTTCTGCGAAACTTCAGTAAATAAAATCTTATGACAGAATTTGATGCTGTGAATAAGAAAAACTAATTTTACCAGTTAATATAAAAACGAAAAATTATGTTTTCAGGAATCGTTGAAGAAACCGCCAAAGTTGTAAAACTTGAAAAAGAGAAGGGAAACCTTCACATTACAATGACATGTTCATTTGCAGATGAACTGAAAATTGACCAGTCTGTTTCACACAACGGGGTATGCCTGACGGTAGTTGATGTCAATAAAGACAAAAAAGAATATACCATCACTGCCGTGGATGAGACCCTCCAAAAATCCAATCTGGGTTTGCTTGAAGTTGGGGACGAGGTCAACCTTGAGCGCAGCATGTCAATGGATAAATTGCTTGACGGACATCTTGTGCAGGGGCATGTTGACCAGACAGCCGAATGCGTGGATGTCAAAGAAGTGGAAGGAAGTTGGTATTTTACGTTTAAATATGACAGGAACAAAGGAAACATCACCGTTGAAAAAGGTTCCGTATCGGTTGACGGGGTATCTTTGACCGTTGTAAACTCCCGCGATAACCGTTTTTCTGTTGCCATCATACCTTACACTTATGAGGTAACAAATTTTCACAATTACAAGCCGGGCACAATAGTCAATCTCGAATTTGACATCATAGGCAAATACATACAAAAAATTGTAAGCCAGTATCTTGAAGGAATGAATCTGAAAAAATAAAGCATGGGAAATACAAAAATTCTGGTAACAGGAGGCTTGGGATACATTGGTTCACACACCACCGTGGAATTGATGGAAAATGGTTACGATGTTGTCATCATAGATAATTTATCGAACAGTGATATCTCTGTACTGGACGGGATAAAAAAAATCACCGGGACAAAACCGGTGTTTTATGAAATTGATTTGAAGGATAAAGAAGCCGCAAAATCATGTTTTCAGGAACATCCCGATATTGAGGCGGTTATTCACTTTGCCGCCTACAAAGCAGTTGGTGAATCGTATGATAAACCTCTTGCCTATTATCAAAATAACATTGTGTCTTTATTAAATTTGCTGGATTTGATGCCTTTATTAAAGGACAAGCAGTTTGTGTTCAGCTCGTCGTGTACTGTGTACGGAAATCCGGATAAATTACCGGTGGATGAATCCGCTCCATTCAAACCGGCACTTTCACCGTATGGGAATACAAAGCGCATCTCTGAAGAAATTCTGAGCGATATCTGCCGGACAGATAACAATATTAAGACAATAAGCCTCCGTTATTTTAATCCCATCGGAGCGCATCCATCTGCACACATCGGCGAAAGGCCACAGGGCATTCCAAATAACCTGATGCCTTTTATAACACAAACAGCCCTGGGTATCCGTAATGAACTCAAAATTTTTGGCAAAAATTACAATACCCCGGACGGAACCAATATCCGCGATTATATAAATGTCGTTGACCTTGCCCGTGCTCATGTGACAGCAGTAAAACGCATGCTTGATAATCAGCAGGAAAGCAATTATGAATTTTTTAACCTCGGCACCGGCAAAGGCGTGTCTGTGCTCGAAATGGTCAAAAGTTTTGAGCGTGTTTCCGGCAATAAACTGAATTATGCTTTTGCAGACAGGCGCCCCGGCGATGTGCCTGTAGTGTTTGCAGACACTGCAAAAGCCAATGAAACACTCGGATGGAAAGCACGTAAAAGCCTTGATGAAACCATCAGGTCTGCCTGGGAATGGGAAAAGAAACTACGAGACTTTTGATGTATAAACCATACAGATTATTAACATGTTTTAACAAAAACACGATATGACAAAAGCAATTCTCATCACCGGAGGAGCAGGATTTATCGGATCTCATGTGGTCAGGCGCATGGTAAAAAATCATCCAGATAATCTCATTGTCAACCTGGATAAGCTTACTTATGCAGGCAACCTGGAAAACCTGAAAGACATCAGCAACCACGACAATTACCGTTTTGAAAAAGGCGACATTGCCGATGAAAATCAGATGTCTGCCCTGTTTGAAAAATACGATTTCGAAGGGATAATCCATTTGGCCGCCGAATCCCATGTTGACCGGAGCATTTCCAATCCCATGGAATTTATCAGGACAAACATTGTGGGCACTGTGGTGTTGCTTAATCATGCCAAAAAAGCATGGGAAAATGATTTTTCAGGCAAATGTTTTTATCACATATCCACCGATGAAGTATATGGCTCACTTGGTGACACAGGCCTGTTCACCGAAGACACCCCTTACGACCCCAAATCACCTTATTCTGCATCAAAAGCCAGTTCCGACCATTTGGTACGGGCATACTACAATACTTATGGCATGCCGGTAGTCATCAGCAATTGTTCCAACAATTACGGCCCCAATCAATTTCCTGAAAAGCTGCTGCCACTGGCCATCAACAACATCAAAAACATGAAACCCATTCCCATTTACGGAAAAGGAGAAAATGTACGTGACTGGCTGTATGTTGAGGACCATGCCGACGCCATTGAAACCATTTATTTCAAAGGAAAAAATGGTGAAACATACAACATCGGCGGAAACAATGAATGGGCAAACATTGATTTGATACGCCTTTTGTGTAATATCATGGACAAAAAACTCAACCGTGAACCGGGCACATCGGAACAACTCATTACTTTTGTGAAAGACCGTGCAGGACACGATAAGCGCTACGCCATTGATTCATCCAAAATTGCAAAAGAACTGGGATGGGAACCATCGCTGGATTTTGAGGAAGGTTTGAAAAAAACCGTTGACTGGTATTTAAATCATCAGGCCTGGATGGACAACGTTTTGACCGGGGATTATCAGAAATATTATAAAACCATGTACGACAACCGCTGATGTATGGGCTTACTTTCAAAACATAAAAAACAACCTAAGCCTGTAATGCCGATACGCACAGACATGCATTCACACCTGCTGCCCGGCATTGACGACGGAGCTCAGACGCTTGAGGAAAGCCTCGATATGGTGCGGGCTTTTCAGGCGCAGGGATACACCAAAATCATTACCACACCGCACGTGCATACACAACGTTACCTCAACACAACAGAGGACATTATGAACGCCGGAAATACAGTGTTCGAAGCCATGGACAAAGAAAACATCCGTTTTCCCGTGGAAATAGCGGCTGAATATTATGCAGACGAGCATCTGCTGAAGCTGCTTGAAAACGATGATATTCTCAGTTTTGGAGATAAATACCTGCTGTGTGAATTCAGTTTTTTGATGCCGCCGGTGGGTACTGATATCATCGTGAGGAAAATTAATGAAGCCGGATATACACCGGTGCTGGCACATCCTGAACGTTACGAATACTGGCATGGCAATGTCAGCATGTACAACCGGCTTCGCGACCAGGGATTTTTGTTTCAGGCCAACATGCCATCGTGCTACGGATTGTACGGGCCGTTGCCAAAACACACATTTGATATGCTGGCCAGCAAAGGTTGGGTGGATTTTCTCGGTTCTGATGCACACGATGCAGCAACCGTTGATATTTTAAATGAAATTACAGCAACTAATTTGGTGCAAAAAGTTATCCTGCACGGTATTCGTAATCATAGCTTATAATGAAACGTATCTGCCTCATCCTGTTGATTCTGATGCCTGCAATGATAAACCCTGCAGGAGCATCCAACATACAGTTAAATACAACCACCGCGGATGTTGAAATAACCGACACCATACGTTTTGGACACTACCGCGTACTCATCCACCACAATGATACCACAGCGGTACAAAAAAAACGCAGCAAACTCATCGCCATTATAGCAGACCTGCTGACAGGCCCCCTGGGGGGACATCGCATTTACCTCGGTACGGAACCCTGGGTCCCGGTGGTGTATGCCGTTACTCTTGGTGGAGGCATAGGTTTTTTACCCGCCATTGACCTTTTTGCTATAATTTTTGTCAGCGATTTGAATAAATACACAAACAATTCCCAGATTTTCATGTGGCTTTAAGCAGCAGGTTTTTAACAACCGGAGGTAAGTTTATTTAAATCGTTTTTCCAGCTCTTCGAGCGTAACAATTTTTATGATGGGTTTTCCCGATGGGGAATAATTATGCGCCTGACATGACATTAACCGGTAAAACAATGATTTCATTTCTTGCGGGTTCAGGATGTGATCAAACCGGCCGGCGGATGTTTTTGCAAGAGCGGCGGCCATACGTTCATCCAGCGCTTCTTTGACATCTCCGGTATGGTTTTTATAATTTTCCAGCATTGTTTCCAGCATAAGTTTTGGATCAGAAATGCTGATTTCCGAAGGCGTACCGTTTACCACAAAACTGTTTTTGCCAAAAACGCTGACATCAAATCCCAAGCCTGTGAGCGTTTCCATGAGTTCAATAACAAGTGAGGCGTCTTCAGGATTCAGGGTGATTGTTTGTGGATATAATTCTTTTTGTGTGACGCTTTCCCTGGATTTGAGCATCTGCATCATGTCTTCATACACCACCCGCTCATGAGCCCTTTTCTGGTCAATAAGCATGAGCCCGGATTTTACTTTTGTAACGAGATACCGTTGTTTGAGCTGAATAAAACCTGGTTCTGAATTGTCTTTTGCAGATGTTGTATCATCCTGTTGTAATGTTGGTTTGTCAATCTCTGTATCGGGCCTGTTATACAGGGTTTCCCAGTTCCGCAAATTTGACCTTTCGTGGCGTTCAAAAGGCGGTTTGTGCGGCTGTTCTTGTTTTTTATTTTCTTTGAATGGATTGTAATCAGGATTTACTGATATTTCAGGGGGTTTAATACCCAATTTATTGTCAGGTGGCATGTTCAGGGTTTCATCCTTATCAAAATCAAGTGAAGGAACGAGGTTAAATTTACCAAGGGCTTCTTTTACGGCAGCATGCAACATTTGATACACCGGTCGTTCGTCGGTAAATTTTATTTCCGTTTTGGTGGGGTGTATATTGACATCAATTTTATCTGGATTTATGTTGAAATAAACAAAAAATTGCGGGTAGCGACCTTCGGGCAGCAATTTCTCATATGCGGATGTTACAGCCCTGTAAAACCATGGATGTCGCATATAACGGCGATTTACAAAGAAAAACTGTTCTCCTGAGGTTTTTTTTGCTTTTTCAGGTTTGCCTATATACCCGCGTATTTTTACAAGATCGGTATTAACTTTCAGGTCAATCAGGTTACTTTCCATCTGACGCCCAAAAATATTGACTATACGTTGTTTGACATTGCCTTTTGTAAGGTTAAAAATGTCTGAGCCATTGTGGGTAAGCACAATGTGTATTTCAGGATGTGTCAGGGCAATGCGTTGAACTTCGTTAATGATGTGCCTGAATTCAGTTTGTTCTGTTTTCAGGAATTTCCGGCGTGCAGGCACATTAAAAAACAGGTTTTTAACCGAAAAATTGCTGCCTGCAGGGCATGCCACAGGTTCCTGACTCTCCACTTTTGATGCGGATAACCTGATATGCGTACCAACCTTGTCTGTTTTTGTGCGTGTTTTTAAATCCACGGATGCCACAGCAGCTATGGAAGCAAGGGCTTCCCCGCGAAAACCTTTTGTGGTAATGGCAAAAAGGTCTTCGGCTTTGGTAATTTTGGAAGTTGAATGGCGTTCGAAAGCCATACGGGCATCTGTCTCGCTCATGCCCTGGCCGTTATCGATCACCTGGAGCAGGGTTTTTCCTGCGTCTTTAATGATGATTTGTATTTTATCAGCACCGGAATCCACAGCGTTTTCCACCAGCTCTTTTATCACAGAAGCAGGACGCTGTATCACTTCTCCGGCAGCAATTTGGTTTGCGACCGCATCCGGTAATAAATGAATATTATCCGCCATATTATATTGCCATTATGATGTAAACAAGCAACAAAAGTATTGCCAGAATACCAAACAGGCGTAAATTTGACTGGCGGCGTG
The DNA here is from genome assembly GCA_964527535.1 of uncultured Bacteroidales bacterium. GTDB lineage: Bacteria > Bacteroidota > Bacteroidia > Bacteroidales > ML635J-15 > JAQIBY01. Next base: position 8,412 of record CAZGPW010000174.1, on the reverse strand, counting down.
CCTTTTTGACAGGTGGTATTTTGTAACGCATTTTTCCCCTTATCCTGTCTTCTGCAGTTGCTCCGTGTGGTAAATCAATATCCTTGCCCCGTTCCAGCCTTAATTGTTTTCTTCTTTTTTCCCTGCGTTCTTTTTCAGGGTCATAATGCCGGGGTTGATAATTAAAAACCGAATATGATGGTAATTTAAAAAAACTTACAATTCCCATAATCATTTATTTAATGCAAAGGTATGTATTTTGTTGATTCAATAAATAAACAGAATTACAATCTTTTTTGTTTAGACTGCAAATATTATTTTTAGCCTGGATTATTCCGGCTGGCAAATACCGTCAGTCATTTTTATTCAGGTTATGTGCAATTCTTCAAGCTGTAAATTTTTTAGCTTGGGATACACAAATTCGATCAAATCGTTGATGGGTTGAAACAACAATGATTCTTCCGTTACTTTCCTGGGGATAAGGTCAAGTTCGACTACAACAAATTGGTCGAGAATAAAAATGACAGCACCGATAATCAATACGGCTTTTGCCACACCAAAAACCAATCCGGTCAATTGATTTGCCCAACCTAGCGCAACTGATTTCAGCAATTTATCAATGCTCTTTGACAACAAATGAACTAATATTACGGTCAAAATAAACAATACAGCAAAAGCAATCAAAGGCAAATAATCGTCACTGATTTTGGTGTTTTCATTGAGAATCCCTTCAAGGTAATGGGAAAAATTCACTGCAATCCATAAACCCAGAAACAAAGCAGCCAGGCCTGCTATTTCTTTGACTAATCCGTTTTTAAAACCCTTAAAACCAAACCACAAGGCAGGTATAAGTATGACAATATCAAGCCAATTCATGATAAAAACTTTTTATATTCGATAAAAATAATCAATTTTGTAAAGAATAAAGAGAAAATATGGCCGTAATTAATTCAATATTGAACCTTGTAAATATCAAACGCTTAGAGCAGATTGAGGAATTCAGGCGTTACCCCCATAAAGTCCAAAACAGGGAACTCAGCGAGCTTCTTCATCTGGCAAGGAATACAGAATACGGTAAAAAATACAGGTTCTCAGAAATCAAAACGTATCAAACGTTTTCATCCCGCTTACCGGTAAATGATTATGACAACATCAAGGATGATGTTCAGCGCATTCAAAACGGCGAACAAAATATCCTGTGGCCTACAGACATTCGCTGGTTTGCCAAATCAAGCGGCACAACATCCGACCGCAGCAAATTCATTCCCATATCCAAAGAAGCTCTGGAGCTATGCCATTTCAGAAGCGGGAAAGACATCTATGCATTTTACATCAATCAACTACCGGACACAAAGGTATTTGCCGGCAAATCACTTGCCCTTGGAGGAAGTCACCAGGTAGCCAACATGAAAGAAAATTCTTTTTACGGTGACCTGTCGGCTGTTATTATAAGAAATCTGCCCTTCTGGACATACTTTTCAAAAGTTCCGAATCCCGATATTGCACTGATGGAAGAATGGGAAGAGAAAATCGAACACATTGCACAAACCACCATCAACAACAACGTCACCAACATGGTGGGTGTGCCAAGCTGGTTTCTGGTATTACTTCGCCGCATTCTGGAAATCACAGGAAAAAATACCATTTCTGATGTATGGCCTAACCTTGAACTTTTCGTGCATGGCGGTGTCAGTTTTTCCCCATACCGGGATTTGTATAAAAACATCATTTCCAACCCTGATATGAAATTCATGGAAACCTACAACGCCTCCGAAGGTTTTTTTGGCATACAGGATGACTTAAATTCAGATGATATGTTGCTGATGCTTGATTATGGCATCTATTATGAATTTATTCCGATGGATGAGGTTGACAAAGATGCTCCCAAAACCATTCCCCTGCGTGATGTGGAAACAGGGAAGAATTACGCTGTGGTTATCACTACCAACACCGGGTTGTGGCGTTATATGATAGGCGATACCATCAGTTTTACATCCACAAATCCTTACAAAATACGGGTGACAGGCCGTACTAAACATTTTATCAATGCATTTGGTGAAGAAGTAATCATTGATAATGCCGAAAAGGCACTTAAAATTGCTTGCGAAAAAACAGGAGCCAATATCCTTGAATATACTGCCGCACCACGGTATTTTAACAAGGATCAAAGCAACGCTGCCCACCAATGGTTGTTTGAATTTGAAACCCCGCCCGACAACCTTGAAAAATTCACAAGAATTTTGGATGAGAGCCTGCGCAAAATAAATTCCGATTACGATGCGAAAAGGTATAAAAACATGACTCTGGGTCCCCCGGAAGTTGTCGTTATGAAAAGAGGCGGTTTTTATGCATGGTTAAAATCTAAAAACAAACTGGGCGGACAGCATAAAATTCCGCGCCTTGCAAATAACCGTGATTATATTGACTCATTATTAAAATTTGCGGATTAATCCACCGGCAAAAAGTACAATGTATCTTCACCATACTCCAGGCTTAAAATCCGGTTTGTGAGTGTATTTATCTTAAAAACAGCCGATGCAATACGTATATACTCATGGTCAAGCAATTCCCACGTGGACTCTACCGCCTGATTTTCATTGCGCTTTTGAATAAAAACACCATTTTCTTTGAACACATAAATGGTTGAATCCATTTCTATCACCTGATTTTGCACCCCATCAACATACATATAAAGCAACCAATCCTGCTCAACAAGCTTGTTTTCCATTCTGGTTTCATGCCATTCATCTGAACAAGACATCAAAAACAAACCGGCTGTTATGATATACAGTATATGCTTATGCAATTTCATTCAGTTTAAATGTCTTGTTTTCCCTTATGCCTTTTTTGGTTTTGGTCAGAGTACAGGCTTCAGTGTTAATGTCATGCTGTAGAAACAACACATCGCCGTTGTTGTATATTTCTTCAAGTAATGCTTTTTTTTCATTGAGTGTAACCAGAGGCTCTATGTCATAAGCAGAAATATAGGGTAAGCGAATATAAGGAATGGCAGGCAACACATCCCCTGCAAACACTACCCGATTTTTACCCGTATTGACCAGGACGGATATCAGGCCTTTAGTATGGCCATTGTAAAAGCGGAGTTCAATATTATCTGTCAACATGCAGGGATCATCCATGAGTTTAAGTTTCCCGGAAGATTTCATGGGAATTAAGTTTTCTTCAAGGAAAGCCGCTTTTTCACGCAAATTCGGGTTCATCGCCGTTTTCCACTGCGCCTTGCTGACAATAATATTTGCATTAGGAAATACAGGATACAAATTGCCTTTATCATCCCGGCCAATGGTACCACCACAATGGTCAAAATGGAGGTGGGTCATTATCACATCAGTAATATCTTCAGGGGCAAAGCCAATCTTTTTCAATGATGTTATCAAATCGTTTTTGCCAAATAAGTGGTAATGTTTGGCAAAATCTTCCTGTAATTTATCCCCAATCCCGGTATCTACCAATACTTTTTTGTTGCCGTCAACAATCAGCATTGAGCGCACCGCACAAGGACAAAAATTCTTTTCATCGGCAGGATACAAACGGTCCCATAAGACTTTAGGCACCACTCCAAACATGGCTCCTCCGTCCACTTTAAAATTTCCTGTTTCTACACTGTAAATATTCATCGTTAAAATTCAATTACTTCTGAGCTGATAAAATTAATCACCCTAAAAGATTTAACAACGGGTTGTCTGATTTTTTTCAAATGGCATGGTTATACCCTTTTGAATGAAAATATTAAACATAAATTTATTGTTGATGCAAACATAACAAATTCAGGGGACATACAATGATGATGTATGAATATGCTTAATTATTGATAAAATACAAACTTTTCTTTTTTCGTTTATAAATTGAGTATTTTTGCAATTGAAAATTAAGCATCTTGAGTTATGGACAACAAAAAGAAAACAAATTTACTGCTGCTGTTGATAATCATCATGGTGATAGCCATTGGTATAGCAGGGTATTACATCATCGAAATGAACAGGAATTATGAACAGCTTCAAACAGAGATGAGTGAGACCATATCAGCCAAAGATCTGATTGAAGAAGATTTGCAGGAACTCTATACGGATTACGATTCCATCCAGGTTGAAAACGACAGTATGGCTAAAAAACTGAATGAAGAAAAAGAAAAAATTTCAGTCCTTTTGGAAGAATTGAAAACGGTAAAAGCCAACAATGCTTCTATTATCAACAGGTACAAAGACGAAGTTGAAACGCTGCGCAGCATTATGAAAACATACGTTTACCAGATTGATTCGTTGAATCAGTTGAACACGAAATTGATAGCAGAAAGCAACGAAGTCAGGGATGCCAATAAGCGGATAAAATACGAAATGGATGAAGTCATCAACAAAAACGATGAACTTGAACTCACCGTTGAAAAAGCGGCTATGGTCAAAGCCACCAACATTGTGTCTCAACCTTATAAGAAAGACAATTTTTTCAGTTCTGACAGGGAAGCGGATAAAGCGGGGAAAGTGGATAAAATCCACACCAGTTTTACGCTGGTTGAAAACAGCATAGCTGAACCTGGCCCCAGAACCATTTACCTGCGCATCGTCAGGCCTGACGATTACGTGCTTGTAAATGATGATGACAACCTTTTTACGTATGAAGAAGAAAACCTAGCTTATTCTGCCAGCCGGGATATTCAATACGACGGGAATTTTCTGGATGTTGTGATTTATTACGATGTACAACAAACACTTCTCGCAGGAAAATATACCGTCGAATTGTACATGGACGGGTATAAAATCGGGACTACTGATTTTACATTGAAATAAATTATCCCGCTTAATTGATAAGGTAATAGTTAAAAACCACATCAACAAGGCATTTGCATTTTATAAAATTACATTGCAACTATGTTTGAAGGCAACCCAATAAACAATACATATTTATATGATCATCTCCTGATTATCATCGTTGCATGCACTATCATTGTATTGAGGGCTTATTACATAACCCCGAAAGCCTTTTCCCGGATTCTTTTTTCCCCCTTTAATCTCAATGAGTCCGAAAAATTACTTGAAGACTCCAACATCATCATCAGGAGAACATCTTTTTTTCTGAACATTGTGTTCATTATTGGCTTGAGTATTTTTTGCTTTTTGACATTCGATGTTTTTGACATCGACCTTCATAAAAAGATAAATGTTGACAACAACATGGTTTTCCTGAGTGTGATCTTTGGGGTTGTGCTGTTGTTTTATCTGTTACGGCACATCATATATTCTCTTGTTGGGTATGTAGCAGACAGGATAACGCTTCAACGGCATTACATTCAAATATGGATGAACCTGAATAAATGGTTTGGTTTGATTTTGCTTCCCGTGATTATTGCATTGATGTATTTTCCTGACAACATCAAGCCATACATCATTTACCTATTGGCAGTGGTATTTGCTTTACAATTTATATTTAAACTGCTGCAAGGGTTTAAAATTTCTGCCGATAATCATGTTTCATTGTTGGTCATTTTTTTATATCTTTGCACCCTCGAATTGTTACCTGTGTCTGTAGTGGTAAAATACATGATTGGTATTATTTAATGATAACATAAACAAGTTTTATGAATTCAAAAATTAAACGAGTTCTGGTATCACAACCCAAGCCATCCTCTGAAAAATCACCATATTTTGATCTGGCAGAAAAGCATAAGTTAAACCTTGATTTCCGCCCATTTATAAACGTTGAAGGACTTACTGCGAAAGAATTCAGGGCATCAAAAATCAATCTGGCAGATTACAACGCAATGATTTTCACAAGTCGCACAGCCGTTATCCACTTTTTCAGACTTTGTGAAGAAATGAAAATAACCGTTGAGGATGACTGGAAATACTTCTGTGTATCGGAATCTGTTGCGCTTTACCTTCAGAAATACATTGTTTACAGAAAACGTAAAATATTTTATGGCAACGGAAAATTTGATGACTTGTTGAAAATCATCAAAAAGCACAAAAACGAAAAGTTTTTGCTTCCTTCCAGCACATCATCTAAAAAAAACATACCGGAAAAACTCAAAAAACTGGGCATTGATTTTACCAGGGCCGATATGTATAAAACCGTCACTGCTGATTTATCAGATTTATCCGATGTGGATTATGACATTTTGGTGTTTTACAGCCCTTCCGGGATTCAGTCGTTGATTAAAAATTTTCCGGATTTTGAGCAGAACAACACACGCATTGCAGCCTTTGGCCCCACCACTCATAAATCCGTCAAAGACGCCGGTTTGAGGCTTGATATTAAAGTGCCTCAACCACATGCACCCTCTATGAGCATGGCTTTGGATAAATACATTGATGAGCACAATAAAAAATGCCGGAAATAATATCCTACATGACCGTCGTTGCAAATAATGGTAAAATATCACATGCATCGTTTCAAAAATCCGAACGGCTTTGTAAAAAGCGAGACATTGAACTGCTTTTTCGTGAGGGGAAAATCTTCCGGACGGATGAGCTGAAATTATTTTATCGTTTTTTTGAACCCTCAAACGGCAATGTTCCGTGTAAAATATTGATCAGCGTGCCTAAAAAACAACAACCACTGGCTGTAAGCCGCAATAAAATAAAACGCCTGATCCGTGAAGCATGGCGTAAAAACAACACCACACTATACGAAACTCTCCTAAAGAATGAGCTAACCCTTCACGTTGCTTTTATATGCTTTTCTCATAAGATACCTGCATACAATGATATAGAATCAAAAATTATATTAACTTTACATCACCTAAACACACTATCTAAAACGCAATAAATTATGAAGCGATTTTTCAAAAAACACCGGACAAAAATCATCAGCTTTTTCACGGCTTTATTGGTTGGTATTTCTGCCATCACCTTTTCAGGTCATACAAGTACAAATTTCGAACTTATCAAAAACCTGGATATTTTCGCATCGCTTGTTAAAGAATTGTCATTGTATTATGTAGATGACATTGATTACGGAAAAACCGTCAAAAAGGGCATTGATGAAATGCTGAAATCCCTGGATCCGTACACGGTCTATATTCCGGAGTCTAAAATTGAAGACCTTACCTTTATGACTACTGGTCAATACGGAGGCATTGGTGCCGTTATCCGGAGCAAAGGTAAATATGTGATCATTGCCCAGCCCTACAAAGACTTTCCTGCAGACAAAGCAGGGCTGAAAGCCGGCGATATGCTGATGGAAGTAAATGGCGTCAGCCTGAAAAACAAAACCACTTCCGAGGTCAGTGAACTCCTGAAGGGGCAACCCGGAACGGAAGTTAAAATAAAAATAAAACGGGCTGTTTCTGAGGAAACTGAAAAAGTAAGCCTTGAGCGGGAAAAAGTACAGGTGGACCCCCTGCCGTATTATGGGATGCTTAATGACAAAGTGGGGTATGTCAGGTTAAGCAATTTTACCCGCGAAGCCGGGGCCAAAGTACAGGAAGCTGTAACCGAACTGAAAGAAGAGAACAAAGCCGAGTCTCTTGTGCTTGATTTAAGAAACAATCCCGGCGGGCTGCTGATTGAAGCTGTAAGGCTATGCAATCTGTTTGTGCCGCAAGGAACAATGGTTGTCAGCACCAAGGGCAAAGTAAAACGCTGGAACAAAGAATATAAAGCCAACATGAAGCCTTACGATACTGAAATACCGATTGTTGTGCTTGTTAACAGTCATTCTGCATCAGCATCGGAAATTGTTGCTGGTTGCATGCAGGACGTTGACAGGGCTGTTGTTATAGGAAAACGTACCTTTGGGAAAGGCCTGGTACAGACAACACGAGAACTGAGTTATAACACAAAATTGAAAGTTACTACCGCAAAATATTACATCCCCAGTGGACGGTGCATTCAGGCGCTTGATTATGCACATCGAAATGAAGATGGAAGTGTCGGCAAAATACCTGACAGCATTATTTCTGAATTTAAAACCAAAAATGGGCGCACAGTTTTTGACGGTGGTGGCATCATGCCAGACATTGAAACAGAGAAAAACAATCTGAGTAAAATCAGTTCTTATTTGCTCATGCAGCAAATAATCTTTGATTTTGCAAGCCTGTATTGTTACAACCATCAGGACATTGGTGACCCTGCTGAGTTTTCAATTGATGATGAGTTGTTCCAGGAATTTATTGATTTTCTGAATGAGAAATCTTTCGATTATGAAACCAGCAGTGAAGAACATCTGGAAGAACTCAAAGAGATTGCTAAAAAAGAAAAATATTACGAGGTGGCTGAACAGGAATTTCAAGCACTTTCCGAAAAAATTGCCCATGACAGGGATAAAGACCTCCGGTTATTCAAAGATGAAATTAAAGAATTGCTTGCTGAAGAAATTGTGGGAAGGTATTATTACCGTAAAGGCAGAATCAAATACAGCCTTAATTCAGATAAGGAAGTGGAAAATGCCGTGGAGATTTTATCTGATGCTGAAAAA
>CAZGPW010000173.1:0-4398 GCA_964527535.1 uncultured Bacteroidales bacterium | reverse complement strand
ATACACAGATAAACTTTTACCACTTACACGTTTTTCAGATTTAACTTCTGCCGGAATAATTTGTGATGCTGTTTGAATCAAAAAGTCAATTTCGGCTTTAAAAGTACCTTCATCTAAAAATGAACAATCAATTCTAATCTCTTTGGCCTGACTTCCGGTTATACCAGCCACCCACCATTTATCTGCTGATCTTCTGGCTTCAACAATATATTTTCCAAATTCAGCGTTCAAAACCATTGTTTCATCCCAAACTGTCGGTATATCAGAAATCAGTTTTGTTACTTCAGGCTCTTGATTATATACAGAAGGCGCATCGATGAGCATTTTTAACCCAACTTGTTAAAAACACCCCTTAAAAACAAGAAAAATGCGCAAATTTCGGTTAATTTAATTTTTAACTACCTGATTATCAGTTATACTTTTTTTAGAAGTCATTTGTAGTCCCCGAATTTATTTGTTTTATTCAAACCTGATTTGTATATTTGCAGCATGTTTATAAAAACCATCGTAAAAACAGAGAAAAAGACCGGCAAGCGGTATAACTATTACCGCTTATGCGAGAGTTACCGGATTGGGAACAAAACACGTCACCGTTCCATTGTCAGCATGGGCAGGCTGGATGGCATAGAAACCAGGGAAGACAAAAAACTACTGGCTGACACTATTGAGGCCCTTATTCACGGGGAAACCCGTCTGGCATTTTTTGATGCAGGCCCGGAGATAGCCAGGTATGCCAAAGAGTTCGCCAACAGGATAATCGATGAAAAATTGCTGGATATACAACCCATGGCTACTGAACCGGAATACAGCGAAATTGAGCCTGACCATCAGGAAGTTGACCTGAACAGCATACGGCATGACGAGGTTAGGGAAATTGGAGCTGAATGGCTGTGTAAACAAGCACTTGAACAGCTTGACCTGCAGGGGCTGCTTACAGGAACCTGCGGCTTCAGCGACACATCGGCAGCCACGGCCTTGATGCATATAGTTAGCCGGGCCGTTTATCCGGCCTCAGAGCATAAAGCAGCACAGTGGATAAAAGACAACTCAGCCGTTGCCGGCCTGTTCAACATCCCGATTGACAAAGTCAGCCGGTTCAAACTATATGCAGCCAGCAACAGTTTATACAAACAAAAAGGGGCCATAGAAAAAGGGCTTTCGGCCAAAACCAATGAGTTGTTCGACTTACACGACAAAATCATATTTTACGATTTGACCAATACCTACTTTGAAGGCCGGAAAGCAGGCAGTAAAATAGCGCAGTATGGCAGGAGTAAGGAAAAACGCAGCGATGCAAAAATTGTGGCCATGGCTGCTGTTATCAACTCCGAAGGCTTCCTGAAATATAGCCGCATATACCAGGGCAACATCAGCGATAACGAAACACTGGGTCAAACCATATCGGAACTTTCGGCACACACTTCGCAAATGGAAAGAAAACCTGTTGTGGTAATGGATGCAGGAATAATGACCGAAGACAACGCAGAAATGTTAAAACAACAAGGCTATGATTATATCTGCGTTACCCGTACCAAATTAAAAGACTATACCGCCATCAACCCGGACCAGGACAGTATTACCATATACGACAAGAACAAAAATCCGATAGAATTACATTATGTTGCAAAAAAAAATTGCCCGGACAATTACCTTTATGTGCGCAGCCAGCAAAAAGCAGTCAAAGAGGCCTCAATGAACGAACACTTTTCAAAGCGGTACGAAGAAGAACTGGAGAACATAAAAGGGGCATTACACAAAAAAGGGGGCACGAAAAAACTGGAAAAAGTATGGGAGCGCATCGGCAGGCTCAAGGAAAGGTACCCCACAGCCAATAAGCATTACACAATCTCAGTAACCTCTGATGCAAACCAGGAAAAAGCCACAGATATAACCTGGGTTAAAAACCCTGTGAAACCCAAACAGGGGGAAGGCATTTACTTTATCCGTACCACGCTTTCAGGGAAAGAGGAAAACACCATCTGGACAATTTACAATACACTAACCGAAATTGAAGCTACATTCCGTTGCCTGAAAACCGATTTGGCATTGCGTCCCGTCTTTCATCAGTACGATCAAAATGTTGAATCACATCTGTTCCTGGGGCTTCTTGCTTATCAGGTTGTTGCCACCATAAGGCACCAGCTCAAAGTAAAAAACATCCACCACGACTGGCGAAATATTGTGCGGATAATGAACACACAAAAAGAGGTAGTAACAACAGTAAAAAACAAAAAAGGAAAAACCATTCGGATAAAAAAATGCAGTGTGCCATCTGTAGGGGCAAAACAGATTTATGGTGCCCTGGGGTACAAAAACGTACCTTACTACATGAAAAAATCTGTGTTACCCGAATTATGAATAAAACAAATATAAAAACCAATAAAACAATGATTTATGCTTCAAGGGTAACAAGTTGGGTTAAGGGTTCATTGTAAATCACAAAAAGAGCCAGTTCATTGGATCTTGTTCCATGCACCATAGGAAGGGTAAACCGCAGGATATGGCCAGATTGAACATTTCGCATTCCTCCAGGCGTAAAATCCATAGGGCCCTGCAATCCCCGTATAAAAGGCAGCAGAACTTTATGATCAACAGTTACTTTGTCCACACTAAGCTTATTATGCTCATTCCCTGCAACAGCTTCATAGTTTAAAACATTAGGATACGCTCGCGAAAGCCCGGTGGGTTTGGCACAACCGTGGAAATCAACGATCATTTCACGCTCTGCTGCCGCGCGGGCAATATCTTCATACATCCTTATACCTGTCTGATCTTCACGACCAAAAAAATCAACCTTAACACCGGCAGCTCCGTATGAAGCAAAGAGGTCTAAAGCTTTATCTAGCTGGCGATGCAATGTATGTCCCGGACACCACAAAATTACTTTAACATTTCTGGAACCAGCATAATCAATTATCTCTTCCAAATTAACATCCGGGTTAATTAAAGTCAGATCATGCTTGTCAGTCCACATCCAATCGATTAATATGTATTCAAGAGTGTATTCTGAAGCAAAATCAATATGATATAAATATGTTTCTGTATTGACTCCTCCTCTGAACTCTTTTCCTTCGACAACATAATCATGCCACCATTCCCATGCCACTTTCCCTGGCGTAATCCAGTTAGTATTTGTTAATTTATTAGGTGTAGAAAGTTTATATATGAGATCACAATCAGCAAACGTTTTATCGTCATCGCTTATTACAAGCACCCTCCATGGATATTCCCTTTTCCCCTGGGTAACCGCTATATAATCTGCTTCATCATCAGCTAGCAGGGAATAATTACTAAAACCTCCTTCTTTCGTGCTTAACGTATACTTCTCAAACGTTCCCAGTAGATAATTTTCGTAATCATTGCCCCGTTTGAGAAACAAGCTGGGATAATCAAACAAATCCGCTTCTGTTATAGCAACTTTTACACCTGGAGTGGATTGTACAAATACAGGCAAAAAGACCTTTTCCATACTGTTATTGAATGCAGTGATTTCCTCTGCATCGAGTGAAATATGCATATAATTCGATTCATAGCTGTTCCCATCTGCCATCCACGCTGAAACTCCGAAATTAAAACGAAAAGCCACCTCTTCATCTTTAACTACTACTTCCTTATCCGGCAAATTAGTTACAAAACGATAAGCAACACCGGTGTTATATGCCCTGAATTTTACACTATAATTCTTCTTAAAATTAAGTTTTATTTGACGGTAATGATCACGTATTTCATTGCGACTGCCCCATACAGGCTCGATAATTTCATCAATTGCGCTTTCATTCACATTTATTATTTCTGGATCTTCTCCTAGGGTCATTTGGTCAAAGGAAAGGGATAAAGGTGAAGCTTCCATAACACGCTCACCTTTAAAAGAAACAGTGTAATATATTTTTTCCTTCAGATATTATTTACCTGCCCAAGATATTAAAAAAATACCAGCAATTCAGGGAATTTTTGGAATTGCTGTGTAAATTACCAATGGTTGGAAAACAGGAAAATAGTTTTCTACCCTTCTTCAACAACCTAATTTAGGGTAGGCTGGCATACATGAAAATCTGTGATGAATTTAGTGCGTTTTCTTAGAGGCACTATATATCGAAACATCCTACGCTTCTATCTGGCCACCGATTGCTCCATGGGAATCCCTTCGGGACAAATCGGTGCCAGCGGGGGGCCAGCAGGGGTATATTCCCCATTTTTTAAATGCATAAGTTTCGAAAAGCAAGATGTAAAATACAAATCTATTAATATGTAAGATATAAATTCAATAATTTGTAAAATAAAATACTGTCAATTTGTAAAATAAATTTTGTATATTTGCGATAAAATTGATTTTACCTTTTAATTACCAACTAATTATGGCATATATAAACCGAATAACAGACATAGAACTTCAGCGCA
>CAZGPW010000172.1:0-15008 GCA_964527535.1 uncultured Bacteroidales bacterium | reverse complement strand
TGTTTCAATGAACCCGAGTTCATTAATTTTTGTATAAACACAAAGGGATGAGATCAGACCAATATTTGGTCCTTCAGGAGTTTCAATAGGACACAATCTGCCATAATGGGTGTAATGCACATCCCTGACCTCAAAACCGGCACGTTCACGGGATAATCCTCCCGGGCCGAGAGCAGAAAGCCGGCGTTTATGCGTCATCTCAGCGAGGGGATTGGTCTGATCCATAAACTGAGATAACTGGTTTGTTCCAAAGAAAGAATTGATAACCGAGGACAATGTTTTTGCATTGATCAGGTCGGTGGGATGAAAGACTTCATTATCCCTTACGTTCATTCTTTCCCTGATGGTTCGTGCCATTCGTGCCAGTCCGACCCCGAACTGATTACCTAATTGTTCTCCTACGGTACGAATTCTCCTGTTACTCAGGTGATCAATATCATCAACTTCTGCTTTAGAGCTTATCAATTCGATGAGATACTTGATGATAGCAATGATGTCATCTTTTGTTAAGGTCTTGGTATCCTCATTGATATCAATTTTCAGCTTTTTATTTAACCTGTAGCGCCCAACTTCACCGAGATCATATCGCTTGTGCGAAAAGAAAAGGTTGTCAATAACCTCACGTGCTGTTGCCTCATCAGGAGGTTCAGAACTTCGTAATTGCCTGTAGATATAAACAACAGCTTCTTTTTCAGAGTTACAGGGGTCTTTATAAAGCGTATTATAAATGATCGCGTAATCTGAAGTTTTGGATTTTTCCCTGTGAACAAGGATTGTTTTTGAACCCGAATCAATGATGGTTTGAATATGTTCAGGTTTAATCACTGTTTCCCTGTCTAGAATTACTTCGTTTCTTTCAATGGATACCACTTCACCAGTGTCTTCATCAACAAAATCCTCTACCCATGACCTAAGGACTCTGGCAGCCAGTTTACGGCCAACGACTTTTTTAAGCGCCGTTTTGTTTGCTTTGATTTCTTCAGCGAGATCAAAGATTTCAAGAATTTCTTTATCACTTTCGAAACCAATGGCTCTAAGGAGCGTTGTAACCGGCAATTTCTTTTTTCTGTCGATGTATGCGTACATAACAGAATTGATATCGGTTGCAAACTCCATCCAGGATCCTTTAAAAGGAATGATACGTGCGGAGTACAATTTTGTGCCGTTTGCATGCAGGCTTTGTCCAAAGAAAACGCCGGGGGATCTGTGCAATTGAGATACCACGATACGTTCAGCACCATTGATCACAAAAGACCCTCTGGGGGTCATGTATGGAATGGGCCCAAGCCAAACATCCTGGATTGTAGTTTCAAAATCTTCATGTTCCGGATCTGTGCAATACAACTTCAGTTTGGCTTTTAGCGGGACTGAATATGTAAGTCCTCTGGCCAGGCATTCTTCAATGGAATACCGGGGTAAATCAATGGAATAATCCATGAATTCCAGCACAAAATTATTACGTGTGTCTGAAATGGGGAAGTTTTCGTTGAAAACTTTAAAAAGTCCCTCATTTTTTCTTTTTTCTAAAGTTGTATCCAGTTGCAAAAAATCCTTAAATGATTTTAATTGCACATCAAGAAAATCCGGATAATCAAGTTGATTTTTGGTTGTTGAGAACGAATATCTCTGGCTATTTTTTACTGACATTGACGATGGATTAGTTAAGAAAATACAAAACGACGAAAGGTTTAAAACCAGAAAACTGGTTTTAAACCTAAAAATTGTTAAAAAAGTGGGATTATTTCATTTCCACTTCAGCGCCTTCTTCTTCGAGCTGAGTTTTAATTTGCTCGGCATCTTCTTTGGACACACCTTCTTTAACAGGAGCAGGTGCACCATCAACGAGAGCTTTAGCTTCTTTAAGCCCTAATCCGGTTATTTCTTTAACAAGTTTAATAATCTTCAGCTTGGTTTGTCCAGCTGAGTTCAGAATCACGTCAAACTCGGTTTGTTCTGCTTCGCCTTCACCTTCACCGCCAGCCGGAGCTGCGACAACAGGAGCAGAAGCAGCAGGTTCAATACCATGTTCTTCTTTTAAGATATCAGCAAGTTCGTTGACATCTTTTACCGATAAGTTTACTAACTCTTCAGCTAATTTTTTGAGATCTGCCATTTTCCTATAACTTTTAAAATGTTATTCAATTAATAAAATTACTCTTCTTTTTCGGCCAGTGCTTTCGTAAGCCCGGCAATAGTTTGACCAGCACTCTGGAGTTGTGATACAAGGTTTTTTGCGGGTGATTGCAGCAGAATCACAATATCTCCGAGGAGTTCTTCTTTGGATTTAATCCCGGCAAGGGCTTCCAGTTGATCTTCTCCGAGATAAAAACTTTCTGCAGCATATGCACCTTTCAAACGGGGCTTATCATGGTCTTTACTAAATGTTTTGATAACCTTGCCAGGAGCATTGGCTGTGTTAGAAAACATCACAGTGGTGTTCTTTTTGAGTAAATTATACAATTCCTCAAAATCACCATCAGCTTTGTCCAGTGCTCTTTTAAACAAGGTGTTTTTAACCATGGTAAGCTTTACTTCTTTCTCATAACACTGCCTTCTGAGATCGGTTGATTCTTCGGCATCCAATCCCTGTGTATCGGTGAGATAGAAATGATCGAAACTGTTGATCTCTTCGGCCAGAATGTCGATCTGTTTGTTTTTGTCTTCTCTTGTTTTCATAGAAGTAAAGTCTTAAAAAATAATTTATACCAAAGACTTTGGGTCGAGTTGAATTCCCGGACTCATTGTACTTGATATATGCACACTCCTCATATAAGTACCTTTTGACGATGCCGGTTTCAATTTGGCAATTGTCTGAGCAATTTCTTTTGCATTGTCGCGGATTTGCTCAGGTGTAAAGGATACTTTTCCAATTTGGGTATGAATGATGCCATATTTATCCACTTTGAAATCGATTTTCCCTTTTTTCACTTCTTCAACGGCTTTTCCGATTTCCATAGTAACAGTACCGCTTTTGGGATTAGGCATCAACCCACGAGGGCCAAGGACACGGCCGAGGCGACCAATTTTGGACATTACCGGGGGCATGGTGATAATCACATCCATATCTGTCCATCCCTCCTGAATTTTTTCGATGTATTCATCGAGTCCAACATAATCGGCACCAGCGTTTTTGGCTTCTTCCTCTTTGTCGGGTGTACACAACACAAGCACTTTCACCTCTTTGCCGGTTCCATGGGGCAAGGTTGTAATACCTCGAACCATTTGGTCGGCTTTCCGGGGATCAACTCCAAGTCTGAAATCCATATCCACTGAAGCATCGAATTTGGTTGTAGAAATTTCCTTCACCAATTCAGCAGCTTCGTTAATGGGATATTTTTTTCCAGCATCGAGTTTTTCGATAGCCTGTTTTCTGTTTTTTGTCTTTTTTGCCATGTCGAGTCACGCTAAATTTTAATTATCAAACGGGGCATCACCTTTTACAATAATACCCATACTACGAGCCGTCCCGGCAACCATTTTCATTGCAGATTCAATGTTAAAACAGTTCAGATCAACCATTTTATCTTCAGCAATGGTTTTAACCTGATCCCATGTTACAGAACCCACTTTAGTGCGGTTTGACTCGGGAGAGCCCTTCTTTAATTTGCTGGTTTCAAGCAATTGAACAGCAGCCGGAGGTGTTTTTACAACAAAATCAAAAGACTTGTCACCATAAACTGTTATGATAACAGGCAGAACCTTCCCTGCTTGTTCCTGTGTACGTGCGTTAAACTGCTTGCAAAACTCCATAATATTTACTCCTTTGGCACCCAATGCGGGTCCGACAGGAGGGGATGGGTTTGCAGCGCCACCACGTATTTGTAATTTGATCAGGGCCTCTACTTTTTTAGCCATAATTTTACTCTTTTTCAACTTGCATAAAACTCAATTCCAATGGTGTTTTTCTACCGAAAATTTTCACCATTACTTTCAGTTTTTTCTTGTCTTCGTGGACTTCTTCAATGGTTCCTTTAAAACCATTAAAAGGGCCATCAATGACTTTCACTGATTCGTTCACATAAAACGGAATGTTTATCTCTTCTTCTTGTTCAGCGAGTTCATCAACTTTACCAAGAATCCGATTTACTTCCGATTCTCTCAGGGGTACGGGATCGCCGGACTGAGTTCCGAGGAAGCCGATCACGTTTGTAACGTCTTTAATGATATGTATAATTTCACCATCCAGTGCAGCTTCAATCAGCACATATCCGGGGAAATGGTTTCTTTCTTTGGATATTTTCTTGCCGTTTCTAACCTGGTAATATTTTTCCATTGGTATCAGAATGTTTGAAACTCTGTCCTGTAGATTCCTGCGAGCAATTTCGGATTCAAGATATTCTTTTACTCGTTTCTCTTTTCCTCCGATTGCCCGGATTACATACCATTTTTTTTCTACATCAGCCATGCTAATACCTAAATCAATGAATTAAAAAATACTGTAAATGAGTTCCAGCACGTTTTTAAATGAAACATCCATCAAATAAACAATAAGTGCGATTATTACGGAAGCAACCATTACTACTATAGCGCTATTTTGGAGTTCTGGCCATGTAGGCCAGGACACTTTATGAACCAGTTCCTGGTAGGTTTCTTTAATATATGATGAAAATGCCATATCACGTTAATTTAGCACGGGTGGAGAGACTCGAACTCCCAGCCTGCGGTTTTGGAGACCGCTGCTCTGCCAATTGAGCTACACCCGTAAAATGAACAAATTAATCCGGCAAGCTTAGCTTGCCGAATTAATTTACATTTTACCAGTTTGTATGCTTATTAATCTTCTACTTCAATGATCTGTCCTGCTCCCACAGTACGTCCACCTTCACGGATAGCAAACCTCAGACCCACATTACATGCAACAGGATAAATAAGTGTAACATTAATGGTTACATTATCACCTGGCATTACCATTTCAACACCTTCGGGCAATTTAATTTCACCTGTGATATCCATAGTACGCAGATAAAATTGTGGACGGTAATCATTGTGGAAAGGTGTATGGCGTCCGCCTTCATCTTTTTTCAAGACGTAAACTTCAGCTTTGAATTTTGTAACTGGTTTAATGGAACCAGGCTGAGCTACAACCATACCTCTTTTTATTTCTTTTTTATCGACACCACGTAACAACAGGCCAACGTTGTCCCCTGCTTCTCCTCTGTCAAGGATTTTGCGGAACATTTCAACACCGGTTACAACGGTTTTACGCCCTTCAGCGCCCAATCCGATGAGGTGTACTTCATCGCCTGTGTTTACAACACCAGCCTCAATACGACCTGTAGCCACAGTTCCACGACCTGTAATGGAGAAAACATCTTCAACAGGCATGAGGAACGGTTTTTCATTGTCGCGCGGAGGAACAGGAATCCACTCATCGACTGCTTTCATTAATTCACGTACTTGTTTTTCACCATCAGCATCTCCGTTGAGTGCAGCAAGAGCAGAACCTTGAATAACAGGAGAATCATCTCCATCAAATTCATAGAAACTCAGGAGTTCACGAACTTCCATTTCTACGAGCTCAAGAAGCTCTTCATCATCAACAAGGTCACATTTATTGAGGAATGTAACGATTTTGGGCACATTTACCTGACGAGCCAGCAAGATATGTTCTCTTGTTTGTGGCATTGGTCCATCAGTTGCAGCAACCACAAGAACAGCCCCGTCCATTTGCGCAGCACCTGTGACCATGTTCTTTACATAGTCGGCGTGTCCCGGACAGTCAACGTGAGCATAATGCCTGCTTTCTGTTTCATATTCAACATGTGCAGAATTGATCGTAATCCCTCTTTCTTTTTCTTCAGGAGCGTTGTCAATAGAATCAAAACTGGCTTCTGTGGCATAACCATCTTTAGCCAGAATTTTTGTAATTGCAGAGGTCAATGTTGTTTTACCATGGTCAACGTGACCAATGGTGCCAATATTAACATGCGGCTTGTTTCTTTCAAATTTTTCTTTTGCCATGGTTTTAAACTTTTATAATATTACTTTATCACTAATTACTTTTATTTATTTTTAAACTTTCTACCATTCAAAATCAGAGCCAATGATGGGATTTGAACCCATGACCTCTTCCTTACCAAGGAAACGCTCTACCCCTGAGCTACATCGGCTGACAATGAGCGGGAAACGAGGCTCGAACTCGCGACCCCAACCTTGGAAGGGTTGTGCTCTACCAACTGAGCTATTCCCGCATCCTTTTTATTAAGAGCCATACACAATGTGGGGAGAGCAGGATTCGAACCTACGAAGGCATCAGCCAGCAGATTTACAGTCTGCCCCAGTTGGCCACTTTGGTATCTCCCCCGGTCATTATGAGCCGATGGACGGATTCGAACCCCCGACCTGCTGATTACAAATCAGCTGCTCTGACCAGCTGAGCTACATCGGCTAATATTAAAAGAACATTTACGATAAAATGTACCGAAAATTGGAGTGCAAATATATACACTATTATTTGAGTTCACAAAAATATTTGCATTATTTTTTTTTATCCTCCGCGTAAAATGTCAATAAAGGCACATAACCCGCTTATAAGCAGTAGGTTAAAAATTGCGAAAAAACATTTTAAATGCTATTCTGCAACAATACACAACCGGTTTTTCAACATGGTTTATCCTTACATTTGTCAACGGATTGACAAAAGCAGTATGGTCTATCCAATAAATACGCTTAGGTTAACAATACTTTCGACTGTTTACATCAAAGGATAAGATAAGTGTAGAATCACTGTTATTTTTGTCTTTGTTTTTCTTTGAATTTTTTGAGTTGCCGACGGAGGGCCTGGTAATTCAAGTCAACTGCTTCTTCAAAGCTTTTCGCCTGTTTTTTAGCAAAAATATCATCGTTCCCGGGTATCTCAACTTTCACTTCAGCAAATTTATTTTCCAAATCGGAACCGTTTTCCACTCTGAGGGTTACATCGGCAGCAATGATATCAGGTGCCACTTTGGTTAGTTTTTCCATTTTTTCATTAATAAAAGCAATAAGATTTTTGTCTGCATCAAATTTGAGTGTTCGTACATTAATGTTCATAATAACCTCCTTTTTAATTAGTTCCGGCTCTGGGATGAGCCTTGTTATACGTTTTGATTAATTGTTCAAAGCTGTTATGTGTATAAACCTGGGTTGCAGCCAAATTAGCATGGCCCAGCAGTTCTTTGATGGCATTGAGGTCTGCTCCGCGATTTAGCATGTGAGTGGCAAAGCTGTGCCTTAAAATATGCGGGCTTCTTTTTTTCATGCTGCTGACCTCTCCCAGGTAATGTTTAACTTTATTATAGACAAAAGACGGATACATCTTATGTCCTGAATCTGTAACCAGCAAAATATCGTTTGGTTTACAGGAAAAACCATTTTCAGTCTTTATGGCCATGTAATCATTAATGAGATTGATTAACTCTTCCGTAACAGGGATAATTCTTTCTTTGTTGCGTTTTCCCAGCACTTTCAATTGCATTTGTTCCGTATCAATATCAACATGTGTTAAGCCGATAAGTTCAGCCTGACGAATACCTGTTGAATAAAGCAATTCTATAAGTAAAAAATCGCGTGTTGCCGAAAAATTTGCGTGATGATCAGAAAACAACCTGGTGATGTTTTGCATGGCTTTTTCAGTGACAAATTCGGGTAAGTTCTTTTTGATTTTTGGGGCATGTACTTTATTCAACGGATTGTGATTTATTACCTTATTTCTTTTCAGGTACGTAAAAAAGCCGTTAATGCCGGCTAATTTTCTTCTTACGGTTCGTGCAGAAACAGATTGCATTAGAATCACTATCCACGAACGGATTTCTTTTGAATCAAGGGACTTTAATTCAGACAATTCATTTTCATCAGATAAGCTGAAATACTCATAAAATTGGTCTAAATCTTTTTGATAAGCCCTTACCGTGTGTGCGGAATAGCGTTTTTCAAATTTTAAAAAGTTCAGGTAGGTATCCTTTTGCATAAAACTTAAATCAACTTCAAAAGCTCACTGTAATTATTATTACGTAAGTAGTAACGAAAAGGTTACAAATGAAATTGTGAAATAAATATAAATATTGCCGAAATATAAGTGCTGTAAAAGGATATCCGGCAATTAATTTTCTTTGTCGCGGAGTTTCTGAATATATTTGGCCTTGATGATTTCCTGACGACGCTGCATTGACGGTTTGGTATATGCTTGTCTTTCACGCAACTCTTTGATTACGCCGGTTTTTTCAAATTTGCGTTTGAATCGTTTCAAAGCTCTGTCAATATTTTCACCTTCTTTTACGGGTACTATAATCATAGGTTTTACAATTTAAATAAACATATCTTTTTCAAGGCTGCAAAAATACATATTTCTTTTTACATCACAAATAATTTATTGTGATTGTATGTAAGGAATAATTTTTTGGTATGTAGAGTCCGGGATGATATTGTTTTTCAGCAGTTCTTCCGGATGTTTTATATCGCCTGCAAAATCCCGGTATTCCATAATATTTTTCACATTGTTTTTTGTCAAGTAGGGATGTCCCAGTAAATCACCAAAAGAGATTTTATTCAGGTCTATGAATGAAATATTTTCATCATCAATAATGATATGTTTTTTTAATTTATTCATATCCTCTTGTGAAAAACCATAAACCTCAAGCAATTGGTCTGTGTTATAAAAACCACCAAGCAGTTTTCTGTATGCTATGATACGTTGCGCCAGGTATTCGTTTATGGCACCTGTATTGATAAGTTCTTTTTTGTTTGCAACATTTATTTTCACCTTCACCATTTTTACACTATCACTATCATGCCGGTAATCATCCGTATTAAAATTCATCAATGGTTTTAGCTTTTGCAGCAGAGCAGTATCAATACCATAAATATTTTTTATGTCATCGAGGTTTGAAAATCCTCCGGCGGCGTTCCTGTATTTCACCCATCTCTCAGCAACATGAGGGGAAAAACCAAGAAGCAAAAGGCTGTCAGAACAGATTTCGTTGGGATTAAACTGAAAAACTTCATGCTGTTCAGATGACTGCGTATCTTTGACATGTAGGCTGATATAAGGTTTTATATGCACATAAAATTTATCCGGCATGGCGTATATTTTTTTTAAATCCTCAATGTTGTGAAATTCTCCGCCTGCGTCCCGATAATTGATGATGTTTTGGGCAAGTTTTTCGGTAAAACCAAGCGATAACATTTCTTTTTTAGTAACGGTGTTGGGATTAAATGTGAAAAGTGTCTTGTTGTAATCCGGCTTATCGTCATTTCCGGATGTGTATTTTGAAAACGTTTCTTTGCTTTTGGGTTTTTGTGTAAGCTGCATTTCAAATTTATCAATGTCAGCTTCATACCCGGAAAAGTCGTAAACCTGGAGGTCGTTATTTTTCCATGGTGCCCAGACCCTGAGAATAATCAACAATAAAATAACAGCTATCATTACGCTGATCCCACGTTTTTCACGTGCAGAAAAGGCCAACAGGTCTTTCCATTTTTGACTTTTCATGGATTAATAGGGTGTATTAGATTCTTTCATGTAAGAAAAATATTTATCAATTTCTTTTTTAACTACCGGTGCCAAAAGGACAATTCCGATCAAATTTGGGATGGTCATAAACGTGATTACGGTATCCACAAAATCCCATACAATGTCAATTCCCCAAATGCTGCCGAGAAAAACAAAACCTCCAAACACCCAGTAATATGTTTTAATCGCTTTGTAACCAAACAGGTATTGAACAGCCCTGCTGCCATAATAGGACCATGATATGATTGTAGAAAAGGCAAAAAGCAGCAGCCCAATGGAGATTAGATGCCGGGAGACTAACCCGAGTCCGATGGGTTCCAGGCCAATTCTAAAACTGTCAATGGTTATGGCAACGCCTTCGGCACCGGTTTTCCAGGCACCGGTAACCAAAATGACTAAAGCGGTCATAGAACAAATGATCAAGGTATCAATTAAGGGCCCAACCGAAGCTACCAAGCCTTCGCGGATCGGGTATTCCGTTTTTGCTGCAGCATGAGCGATGGGAGCAGATCCCTGTCCGGCTTCATTGCTGAACAACCCCCGCTGAACACCAAGTTTTAAGGTTATTATAAAAACAGAGCCGGCAAACCCACCAGTAGCGGCAGTGCCTGTAAACGCATCAGAGAATATCATGCCAAAAGCTGCAGGCACTTCTTTATACATTACAATAATAATAACCAGTGCTGTAAGCACATAAAATACGGCCATAAAAGGCACCAGTTTAGAAGTAACCTTTGCTATTCGTTTGATGCCGCCAACAATAACCAGCAGGACAAGCATGGTGATAATCAGACCAGAATATACTGTATCAACACCGTAACTTGTAGAAAGGGCATCAGAAATGGAATTCGACTGAGCCATATTTCCTGTGCCAAAAGAGCATATAACAGCTGCTAATGCAAAAATTACAGCCAGCACTTTTGCAAATTTTCCGAGTTTATGTTTTAATCCGTGTTCGATATAATACATCGGGCCACCGGAAACGGTTCCATCTTCATTGGTTTGTCGGTATTTAATGCCCAGGGTTGATTCAACAAGTTTCAGCATCATGCCAAAAAAGGCCACTACCCACATCCAAAAAATGGCACCGGGACCACCCCATTGGATAGCCAGGGCAACACCAACTATATTACCTGTGCCTACCGTGGCAGACAGGGCGGTTGTTAGTGCCCTGAAGTGATTGATGTCACCAGGGTCTTGATCTTTATCGTATTTACCACTGATAACACGAAAAGAATGTCCGAGCCTGGTGATATGGAGGAATTTAAATTTAAAAGCAAAAAATATGCCTGTTGGTACAAGCAAGGCTACAATAAGATATCCTCCAACAAATTCATTGTACCACCTGATTCCCGAGTGAATAAATTGTGTGATTTCATTAAAAATTTCCATAAGCGTAAATAATATATTTATTATCCAATGATTCCGATGGCATTGAGAAATACCAAAACAATGGCTACCGGTGCTATGTATTTCAGGATAAAAATAAATACCCTGAGAAAACGCATTTTTATTTGTCCTTTGTTTGTCACCTCATCAACAATGGCTATTTTCCCAAGGACCCAACCGAGGAATATAACAATAAACACCCCACCCAGTGGGAGCAAAAGGTTAGCAGATAACCAGTCAAGGCTGCCAAAAATGGTATGTCCGAATATCTTAAATTCTGATAATTCCGAAAAAGACAGTGTTGCAAATACCCCCAGCACAGCAATGGCAGATGCAAAAATGATGGTCGCTTTTTTCCGGGATAAATTTAATTCCTCGATACCATACGCAACCACCACCTCAAGCACAGAGATTGTAGAAGTAAGAGCAGCCACGGAGAGCAGAAGGAAAAATATAACAGCGAAAATATAGCCACCCGGCATTTCAGTAAAAATGTTTGGCAACACCTGAAAAACAAGGCCGGTTCCTGCGTCGGGCTCCATGTTAAAAGCAAAAACGGCCGGAAAAATCATGACACCCGCAAGGATAGCAATGACCGTATCTGCCATGGCGACTTGAAAAGTAGTGTTTGCGAGCTTATTGTCTTTTTGAATGTAAGAGCCGTACGTGATTAATGCGCCCATTCCAATGCTCATGGAGAAAAACGATTGCCCTAGTGCTTCGAGGATTACTTTCCCTGAAATTTTTGAAAAATCGGGCTCAAAAAGAAAATTCATGCCTTCGGAGGCGCCGGGAAGTGTTAGCGACCGGATACACATTATAATAATGAGTAAAACCAGGAGGGGCATCAGCATTTTGGTGTATTTTTCAATGCCTTTTTGCACGCCGCAAATAATGATGCCTGCTGTCAGTACCATAAAAAGCAATTGCCAGAGCAATGGCCTTGTTGTGCTGGTCTGAAAATCAGTAAACATCCTGGAAATTGCCCCGGCATCTTTACCAGCAAACCCATTTCCAATGGCCTGAATAAGGTACTCAAATGTCCATCCTGCAATGGTGGAGTAAAAGGCAAGGATAACAAAAGCAGCAACAATTTCCATTAACCCTACTATCCACCAAGGTTTTCCGGGTGCCAGTTTTTTGAATGCCCCCAACGCATTTTTCTGGGCACGCCGCCCGATGATAAATTCAGCGAGCATAACAGATATGCCAATGGTAAGAATAAACCCAACGTAAATCAACAAAAAGGCGCCGCCTCCATTTTCACCGGCAACGTACGGAAATCGCCAGATATTTCCCAGCCCGATTGCCGACCCTGCTGCTGCAGCAACAATACCAAACTTAGAAGTAAAAGCACCTCTGGGTACAATTTTATCTGTCATAACTTTGGTTTTATAATTAAGGAATCAAAGATAAAAATTAATTCAAATATGGAAAACAAACGCATTTCCAATAATATAAAGCTTATGACACTGGCAGAATAAACCAGGCAAGTGTTAATTGTTGCTTTACTTCCTTAAAAGTTTTAGATATACCGGCAGATGGTCAGAATAACCCCCATGGTATTTATAACCAATATAAGTACGGTTGGGCCTTTTGCCTGTGTTCTTTTCATCCTTTTCCAGGAGAAAATCAGCATTAAACACATTGACATTGTCCAGATCGGTATAAGGAGATGTGTTTTTATCGAGGAGGTTACCGGAAAGGATGATCTGGTCTAATACGCCCCATTCTCCCTGATATTTATGTGATCCCTGTCCTTTTTTATTTTGCAGGTTATAAGCGAGGTTGTATAATTTATCCGTTTCAGGGGTATCATATGGTCCGTTAATTGCTTTTAAAACTTCAGTCACGGATTTGTTTTCGGGATAATCATTCAAATCACCCATGATAATAATGTTAGGGTTGTGAACAACTGACAATATGCTGTCAACCTGTTTTTTTAAAATGGCAGCTGCCCTGACGCGCTTTGGTTCTGTTTCCATTTGTCCGCCCCAGCGTGAAGGCCAGTGGTTGACAAAAATATGCAATGTATCTTTGTTGTTCAATACGCCTTTGACAAAAAGTATATCTCTGGTAGATCTCCGGCTTCCACTGAATGTTACAGGAATGGGATAATCTTTCAGGGGGGTGAAGGATTTGCTCCGGTACAACATACCTACATCTATCCCTCGGGCATCGGGCGACTCATAATGAATGATTTCATAACCTGCATTAAACAGGGGAGTTCTGTTAATAAGGTCCATTAAAACGCTGCGGTTTTCAATTTCGCAGAGGCCAACCACATCGGGAGCGTTCCATTCTCCAACGGCTGTAATCACCTGATAAATTTGAAACAATTTTTTGCTGTACCTGTAAGATGTCCAATATTTCTCGCCTTGTGGTGTAAATTCTTCATCCCGTTTTTCCGGGTCGTCTTTGGTATCAAAGAGATTTTCAACGTTGTAAAACATGATGGTTCCGGTATGTTCTTGAACATCATCATCAGATTGTGCTGAAACAGTGATTGACAGCAGAAAACAAAACAGAAACAGGCATAAGTTTTTTTTCATAATAAAAAGTTTTATTGTGTTCGTTCAAAAGCTCCAATGTCCGGGCCATCGTCAATTAAACGGCTGTTTCCGTCAAAGTCAACGGGTACGGTATTTGCAATATCAATATCTCCGGCATCTATTGCAGGTGAAAGTGAATCAAGCCTGAAGTCGTAATTTTCGTATCTGTCAATAAATTCCGGTGCCTGATTAACAATGACAGAATTAAAGTGGTTGTTGTTTGTCCCGACCTGTGTTTTGATAAGGCAATGGTCAAACAGGTATTCAAATCCACCCTCATCCATACCATCAATTTCCAGTTCTTCTTCAAGGTTGCCATACACTATGCAGTTTCCAAAAAAGGCATCAAAAGGCCTTGTGTCCACAATGGTTTGCCCGCTCGTGTTATCATAGGTAAAATAATTATTCAATATCACTGAACTGGTTTGCCTTGTGCCGGAAAAGTAGTTGGCAAAGGTACAATGTCTGAAATCATATTTTCCACCATAGAGTAAAGCAGCCGTGTATTGACCACAATCAGAAAACAGGCTGTTGGTAGCTTCAATGTGAGCACCAGCACCATAGAGTCCGGCCACATTCATGTGCTGAACAATGCAATTGTCCATGGTGAGTGTGGGTGTGCCGGGTGTCACCACAGAATCGGCACGGATGCCAATGATGCTGTTCTTTATTTCTGTATAATGCAATTCATTGTGTTTGCTTCCCTGCAGGAAGTGCAAACCACCCAGCAGGTATATGCCCCCTCCGTCAAGTTCCAGCCATGCTCCCCATTGCCCGGGGATATCATCGTAGTAATCCTCCAGCCGGTCGTGCTGGAATACCACAGGTTGTTCATAGGTTCCAAACACTTTCAGGCTGCCTTTCACCAGCATGCTGGACCCGTAATGAAAATGCAACTGAGTGCCTTCCTGAATTTGCAAGGTCACGTTTTCATCCACCAAAACGGAATTGTAAATCAGAAAAGGCTTGTTGTTTGTCCAGATGGTATCGTTTGTGATGGTTCTTCCATTGTATAGATGTACATTTTGACCAAAAGCCACCAGTTTTACATCCTGATTGTTTCCATTGACCTGAAACATCACGGAGTCTTTTTCTACCATGTCATTAGCGTTTGGGTCGATGGTAACTTCCACAAAGATAAACAAAGAATCATTGGGCGATATTTCCACATCTGTCAATGTTGTGGATTGATACCCGTCGATATTAAGCCGGAAAACGGATTGTTTGCCACGTGCAAGGGCAATTTTATCAATTTTCAATGCTTTTTCATGCGGATTGATAACCGTGAAGTATTTGGTTGTAGAGCCTATGCTTGTAAATATCGTATCAAATTGCACCGTATCCCTTGAAAAATTCAGTTTATCACCAGGGTCTGTTGTAAACTGATCCATATCACAAGCACTAAAAAAAGCGATGCCTGCCCCAATAATCAGTGATATGATGATAATTCGCATATTATTACAAAGATAGTATCTAATCAGAATGAACATAAAAAAATAAATATACATCAACAAAAGTAACTACTCACCGCAAAGACGGAAAGTCGCAAAGTTATAAAATTTATGAATTGATCTGTT
>CAZGPW010000171.1:0-9179 GCA_964527535.1 uncultured Bacteroidales bacterium | reverse complement strand
CAATTATTATTGCTTTGCTTATGGTATTAATGGAAGATAGTTCGGCAACGCTTGTTTCGACACCGCTCAACACATCGCACTACATCGCCTGACAGGTGGCTAAATCCCATGACCCTGAAAGGGTCAAACAAGAATAGTCCCGGATGAGGGAGGTTTCCCGACCGTAATCCGGGGTTAATACAGCCCCCATAAACCCCTTTTGGCGGGATTTTTGCTCCCGAAGGCATTCGGGATCGTGACAAAAGCATTTTGGATGATGAAACCACCCATGACCCTGAAAGGGTCAAACATGAATAGCCCCGGGTGCAGTGAGAAAACTTGTTTTCTCAACGGCCCCCGGGGTACACAAACACCCCCACACCCCCTTTTGGCGGAAAATTTGCTTTTTTTGCAAATTTTGTGACAAAAGAACATTTCAATGTATCAACCGGAAATCGTCTTTGTCTTTAAGCACAGGGAATTTTTCCCGAAACTCCATCAACGTTGATTTATCAATGTCTGCAGATATCAGCGTTTCATGCTGTCCGGCATCCAGCACAGTTTTTCCCTTAGCATCAAACAATAAACTGTCTCCCTGATACGACAGCTCCCTGCCGTCATTGCCAACCCTGTTGACCCCCACCACATAAGCCTGGTTTTCAAGTGCCCTGGCTTTAAGCAATGTTTTCCATACATCCCCACGGGGAGCCGGCCAGTTTGCCACATAAATCAACACATCATAATTTTTTGTATTTCGGCTCCACACAGGAAACCGAAGATCGTAACACACAAGAGGCATGATGCGCCATCCCTTAAAATCCACCATCATCTGCCTGTGCCCTGCTGAATAATGGTTATGCTCATCCCCCATCCGGAACAAGTGTTTTTTGTCATAATGCGCTTCCGAGCCATCGGGAAAGACAAAGTACAAACGGTTATAATATTTTCCGGCATCAACAACCATCATGGAAAACACAATGGCGGTGTTCGTTTTTTTGGCAAAACCTGCAATGTTGTGAAAATCTTCAGAGCGGTGCGGCCTTCCCATTTTTTCAACGTTCATGCTAAAGCCCGTAGTAAACATTTCGGGACAAACAAGCAGATCAACCTTAAGCATGCTTTTCTCATGTGACCACAGCTTTTCAATGTTTTTTTCCGGCTTTTCCCAAACCAAATCAGCCTGATAAAGAGCGATATTTAACTTATTGTTTTGCCTAAGGATTGAATTTTTCCGGGTGTTTTCCGTTTACATCTGCAAAAGTAAGTTTTAATTCATTGATGAAATTTTTATCGCCGGGAACGGGATCAAACACCTTCAGGAGCCCCAGCTCTTTCTTCTTATAATCCATTTTACCGGCAACTATTGGTAAATTGGCACGCCTGGCTATACGTACGGCTCCCGTTTTCCAGACATCAACACGTTTACGTGTGCCTTCGGGGGTAACCACCAGGAGGAATTGCTCCTTTTTATTGATTTCTTTTAGCAGATGAGTAGTCAATTCATTAGGCTTGGTTCTGTCAACGGGAATTCCGCCCATGGCTTTCAAGATAAATCCCAAGGGCCATTTGAACATTTCTTTCTTGATCAAAAAACGGGGTTTCAAACCGGCATACATGAAATACAATTTTCCCCAGACAAAATCCCACATGCTGGTATGAGGCGCCATTACACAAACAGATTTGGCAATATCAGGATAAGTATTCTCAATTTTCCATCCCGATAATTTCAATATAAAATATGCAAATGCTTTTCTCATAATACCTCAATGATTTTTACATCAGGGGACTGGTTCAAGCGGTCAATTAAATCATCAGCACGTTTCAACCTCACCCCTATTTTCATTTTACATACCGTAGTGAATTCACGCTCGCTCACTTCTAAATCCTGTTCGTGAATCAGCCGGTTAACATGATCCATCACGGTGTAATCAAACTGTATGCGCAGGTATTTACGGCGTGTAAATTTAATGATGCTAGCGTTACTGAGTGCCTGATGAGCAGCCGTTTTATAGGCATTAATAAGCCCGGGAATACCAAGTTTTGTGCCACCAAAATAGCGTACCACCACCACCAGCACGTTTGTCAGATCAAAGGATCTTATCTGCCCCAACACCGGGTCTCCGGATGAATGAGCAGGTTCACCATCATCGTTGGCACGAAAATCCGATTTTTCTGCACCGAGCACATAAGCATATACATGATGCCTGGCATTGTAATGAACTTTACGCAGGCGTTCTAGTTTTTCTCCTATATCAGAAACGCTGAAAACGGGGTAAGCATAGGCCAGAAATTTGCTGCCTTTATCTTTAAACTCCCCTTCTGAAGGCTTACGGATACTTAAATATGTATCACCAGCATCTGTCATAACTTATTTTGTAACGTATAATATTCCTATCGCAATCAGACAAATAACCATCCCTGTCCAGTTGAGCTTACTTAATCTTTCTTTGAAAAACACATAGCCTATAAAGGCTGACAAGCTTACAATGCCAATGTTGTTGATGCCAAAGATCACGGAACTGTCAAAAATATCAGAATTCAGAGCGCGGATGAGGAAATATATTGATCCATAATTAACTACGCCCAACCCTGCTCCCAGCAATATAAGGCGGATGTTACTGAAATATTTAAAATAAGTGGGTTTGAAAAACATAATGATCAATCCTGAAATAAAAGAGATGCTAAACAAAAGGCTTGTAAACATCGAAGATAAATCATCACCGACATAGGCTGCCTGAGCATATTTCACAAGTGAGTCAACTATTCCCATGCCTGCAAATAAAACAAGAGGGACCCAAAACTGTTTGTTGAATTTCCCGTTTTTTTGTTTTTTATACACTGCCATAACCAGCCCACCAAGGGCCAATATCATACCCACTACTTTAATGTATGGCAAGGCTTCTTTGTAATAAATAATCGAAAACAAAATTGGGATTACTACCGACATTTTACTTGCCAGTGTGGTGATTGACATGCCGGAATGAATGGATGAATATCCGATCACGAAAAACATGAGGATAAATAAAACCCCAATCAGTATAGCCACCGGGGCCCAGGCTTCATTAAAAACATTCAGCATTACCGCACGGTTGGGGCTAATAATGATACCAATTAATCCTGCAACAAAATAATTGATAACAATGGCATTCAGGTTGGGAAGTTTGTACCTGTCAAGCAATTTAAAAAACACAAAAATACCGGTTGCCGATAATATGGTTAGTAATACCCAAATCATAACTTACATTTTGTGCGCAATATACATAAAAACGCTTAAAACGCCATTTTTGAACTTTGATTCCGGGATTTTATCCAATCATAAGTTTGAATAGAGACAAAATGAATAAAATTTGATGCAGGGAAATAAATTACATTCTCAGTTTTTCATCAATTTCACTGATGTATTCTTTGAATTTTTTATTTGTTTCGAGGAGGTTGTTCACAGTTTTGCATGCATGCAAGACAGTAGCATGATCTTTCCCTCCAATGTTGGCACCAATAATAGCAAGGGATGATTTTGTCATGTTTTTTGCGAAATACATTGCAATTTGCCGGGCCTGAACTACTTCGCGTTTTCTTGTTTTTGAGTTTAGCCTGTCAACAGTCAAACCAAAATAATTGCATACCACTTTTTGGATGTAATCGATTGATATCTCCCGCTCTGAATTAGTCACAAGTTTGTCAATCATGGCTTTGGCAAGCTCCATTGAAATTTCTTTGCGATTCAATGTAGATTGAGCAAGCAAAGATATCAAAGCGCCTTCGAGTTCCCGGATATTATCAGAAATATGCGATGCTATATATTCCAGGACTTCATCCTGGATATTGATGCCATCCTGATAGGCTTTTTTCTTAAGGATAGAAATACGCGTATTGAAATCAGGTTCCTGCAGATCGGCTGCCAGGCCCCATTTAAAACGGCTCAGTAAACGTTCATCCAAACCCTGCATATCAACCGGCGGTTTATCAGATGTTAACACCAATTGTTTGCCCATTTGATGCAAGTGATTGAAAATATGGAAAAACACATCCTGGGTTCCTTCCTTCCGGGCAAAATACTGTACATCATCAACGATAAGTACATCTATCATCTGGTAAAAATGAACAAAATCGTTGCGGTTATTTTTTCGCGTTGCTTCCGTATATTGGGTTTGGAATTTGTTTGCATCAACGTATAATACCGTTTTTTCCGGGTATCTGTTTTTCACTTCTATGCCAATAGCTTGTGCCAAATGCGTTTTCCCAAGCCCCGGAGAGCCATAAATAAACAAGGGATTAAATGCTGTTCCTCCCGGTTTTTCAGCCACTGCGTATCCTGCTGACCTTGCTAAACGATTACACTCCCCTTCGACAAAATTTTCAAACGAATTGTCAGGATTCAATTGCGGGTCAACATGCATCTTTTTCAACCCGGGTATAATGAAAGGATTTTTTATGGATTCCTTTTCCTTATCCACAGGAATCTGCACAGGCTTATTGTGTAAACCGGATTTATTGCTTGTGGGAATTTTAACCGTATATGGCTGTTTGGAGAACCCATTTTCTCCCATCACTACGTTATACTCCAGCTTTACACCGGGACCAATAACCTTAGTAAGGCTTTTTTTCAGTAAATCAATGTATTGCTCTTCAAGAAATTCATAAAAGAAAGTGCTGGGAACCTGGATGGTTAAAACGTTATCTTCCAGTTTCAATGGTTTGATTGGCTCAAACCATGTCCTGAAATTAACCTTCGGCACATTGTCGCTGATAATTTTCAGACATTCATTCCATGTTTTTTCAACATTTTTCACCATCCAATGCCATTTTTTAGATTTGATTTGTTTTCCTTAGCAATTTGTAAAAAAAAAATCACCCAGCCAAATCAAATCATTACTATTTTTTAATTAATTTTTTATGTGTTAACATTCAACTGGTTAAGTTTTATGAATTTTTTAAACTTTTAAAAACTTAGTCCCAATGTACAGTTTCAAACATTCTATGTTTTACTGCTTCAATTTTGGGATGATAAAAGTAGAACATTTTTTTAACACAAAAAAACCTTTTTGAAAATAATTTTTCATTATTTTTTTTCTGAAAACGGGATTAAAATTGTCTTTTGTTTTTTATCCCTTATCATATACCATTCATCTGTATTTTTACTGAGATTGACGAAACCTGAACCATCGTCAGAAAACAAAAATATTTTATTGATATGGGTTAAAAATGTTTTTTGCAGCTGATTCTTGTCTTGCTTTTTCAGGCTTTTGATTTCAGAAACATGCTTTACATCACCGGATTTTACAAGGTAAACCGAATCCTCAGTTGCATTTTCATACCGTATATGAAGCAAAACATCCTGATCAGAATTATTTTTAAAAACAAGCTTGTAGTTATGTAAGAGCATACCTGTGCCGATAAACAACAAGGAAAAGGCCACAAGAATTGCAAGCAGGATTTGCGATATTTTCTTTCGTTTCATAATTATTTTTTGTAAGTTTAATCTCTGATTTAAAAGCAAAGTTAATGAAAATATGTGTGTTTTGCGGATCAAGCGTTTATCTGGATCAAAAGTATTACGCCAGCGCAGCAAAAATGGGTTCCCTCATTGGAAAATCCGGGCACTCCATTATATATGGGGCCGGAAAAATTGGGATAATGGGAGCCCTGGCTGATGCTGCAAGAAAAGAAAACACTTACATTACCGGTGTCATCCCGGAAAAATTGAACATCAAAGGGGTGGTTTCAGAATATGATGATAAACTTATCATAACCAAAGACATGAAAACAAGAAAATCATTGATGCGGCAAAAAGCCGGTGCTTTTCTTGCACTACCGGGTGGCTTTGGGACCCTGGAAGAGTTGATGGAGGTCATCACACTCAAACAATTGCAATACCACAACAAAGCCATTGTGATACTGAACATGTTTGGTTATTACGACACCCTTTATCAGCATTTTGAAAACATGTACAACAACGGTTTTGCCATTGAGGGTTACCGCCAGCTGTACTCTTTTCAAACAAGTGAAGAAGAGGCCATCAAAGCCATCAACACATACCGGCATAAACACGTTTACGATAAATACCTGAAACAATAAATGACAAAAACATTCACCATAGCGCCTCAATTTTATCCGGATTATCCTCCTCCGGATATGATTCTGGAATCAAAAACCCCACTCCCTGTGCTTATGGATAACATGGAAAAAGCACTGAGCAACTATCCGGTAAAATACAGGAAAAGAACCATGTTTGTTTTTACGGAATTGATGCAAAACATTCAAAAACACCAAACCGGAAACGACGGGGTTGTTTTTATGTGGAAGGAAGATGAAGAAATCATTTTAGCGGGCGTCAACAACATCGAATTGAATAACACAAAAGCCATTGAAAAAGAACTACAAACGGCTGAAGGTTTATCGGATGACGAGCTGAAAGACGAGATTAAATCGAGATGGCAACACCCCAATAAACCAGGTACAGGATTGTTGCAGATGATCAGGAAAAGCAATCATTTCCCGGACATAAAATATAAAATGACAGAAACCAAAGTATATGTTTCAATAAAACTTCACATCCATGTCAACTGAACTGATCAAAGAAACACCGGACACGCCCGCATTGTTGTTCGACAAAAGCAACAACAAACTAATCATGACAGGTAAGTCCATAGCTGAGGACCCACGGTCATTTTACGCAAACGCCTCCACACGCATAACTAATCTTATACATGATAACAACAAGATTGACACAGTGGCGTTTTGCTTTTCCTATTTCAACACGCTATCTGCCAAGTACATTTACGACCTGATGAAAACACTTCAAGCCACCATACCAAAGCTAAGCATTGAATGGCAATACGAACAAGGTGATGAAGACATGCTGGAAAGCGGTGAGGATTTTGAAGACTTGCTTTCTGCCGATTTTATTTTTACCCGTATATAATATTACTGATTCATCCTGTTACTTTAGTCGCAAAAAACTACCTTTGCAGCTGCTTTTGCGTAAAATATGTTTTGGTTTGTTTCGTTTTATACGTTAAAGAACAAGAATTGAATAAAATTGTCATGATTTTTGATGTAGTGATAAAGAAAATTGGAAGTGAAATGAAAAAAGTGAATTTATTGCTGGCGTTATTATGTATTCCGGGTATTGTTATTTGCTACGGACAACCGGATAAGATTGTAAATCCACCGGATAGCACCAGGAAAGAATTCGGAATATCAGCAGGCATATATAACAATCATATCTTTCGATTTTCAGAACTCCGGAAAACAGGGCGGTTTGATGACGGCCCGGGCATGCAATATGGTATAAATCTCATGGTTCCTATGGATTCAAGGATTAGTATGGGGTTTGGATTGTATTACCTTAAAACCGAAAACCTGTACCATTCACTGATACAGCAAGGCGATGTTCAGGATAAATACACACATTATTCAGAAATAGCGTATTTACCTGTTCGTCTGCGGTATAACATTACAAATTGGTTTGCAATACATGGAGGCTTATCCATAAGCATAGAATTTCAAGATGACAATAATTTAAATCAAAACGGAATGGGTGTCATTGGTGGCGCATCGTTTAATTACAGCCCCAGTTCAAAGCTGAATATTGGCATAGAACCGGAAGTACAGGTTACTTCAATTTTTCCTGTGCCCCAGGAGTTTTATCAACGTCACTTTTTATTGGCGGGAGTAAATACCCGGGTAGCGTGGAGTTTTTGAATTCATCATAAAGCACAAATAATGGTTTTGTAATGTAGAAAAAGAAAATAAACATGACGGTTCATAAAAGGTCAAACCATTATTTAAAATCCAAACTCATTTTATTATTATGGTGTTTATACATCATGTAGTAAAAACTTATATCAGGACGATTCCCCCTTACTCCTTTCTAATCTTTTATACAACGCACAGGATAACCGTCTGCCCTGCTAACGCTGGCCATGTAAGCACCCCCACTGGAGAAACACAAGTAAGTTGCAAGATTATCATTTACCGTAGAGCTCCAATAAGAGCCATTTGAACCAACACTTTTGAGTAAACCATCAGTGTCGTTGCGGTAACCCCCCATGGTTAATTTAAGTGGGGAGGAATAAGCACCTGCAGAGTTGTTAAGACTCCAACTTTGGCGCTCTTCATTCCATTCTGCTTCAGTAGGGACTCTGTAACCATTTGGACAAGGGTTATTGATACCGATCACACCTTGCCACAGGTTATCGTTTTGTGGGCTGCGCCAATCGAAATGGCTAGTCGATGATGATAAGATAAAATTACCATGCCCGGGAGTGTCGCTATTGCTTATAGTAGATATTGTGTCTGATGTTCTGCTTTCATGTCCATCGGCAACACGCCCCCATTGGTATAAATCGCCGTAAGCAGCGGTATCGGTACTACTGGTAGCAACCTGTGAAGCACCGAGGTTCTTATCCATCCAAATTTTTCCTGTGATGGGGTTTTCTACTTCCCCTTCTTCCAATTGTGTTTTCCAAGTAGGCACACCTCCTGTGAAAGTTAAAACTTGTCCTTCATCGCCAGCAGCAACAGTTATCCATTCCGAACCATTCCAATATTGCATTTCACCCGTTTGGGTGCCTGTGGGTACTCTGGGGTCAATTTCGGTATAGCTTGTTAAATAACCTTCTATTGCATGATTACCCCAAACAAAAGCTGTATTCCAGTTTGTTATATCTGTATTTAAAATATCTGATGCAGGAGAGGCTATAAAAATAGGATCGATTTCGGTATAGCTGTCTAATTTGTTGTTCCAATTGGTGGTATCTGATACGGTTATTCCGCTCGCCACCGATGATCCATATACGGGGTCGGTTTCGTTTGTAAGATAATTTACTGTATCGCTTAAGTCCGGGGTATTGATCAAATCAGCATAATCTTTGTCCCATGCTACAAATTCAGGGTCGGTTTCGGTATAACTATCCAATTTGTTGTTCCAATTGGTGGTATCCGTTCCGGTAATGCCACTTGCTATCGATGAACCAAAAACAGGATCGGTTTCGCCAATCGTTCCAGAAACACTATCTGCCGTTTTTGCATGCAAAGCATACGGCACACTCAACAACTGGCTTATGCCCGTAATGGTGTACGTTGTCCCGCCTGTTGGGTCGGTTTCGGTCTTAATGAAATATGGTCCGTTTGCCCAGTCGATAGCTGAAAAATCATCGCTTGTTGCTCCTGTTCCAATTTCAATACTGACCAAACCG
>CAZGPW010000170.1:0-2506 GCA_964527535.1 uncultured Bacteroidales bacterium | reverse complement strand
CATTGGATGTCAGATTGATACTGTTTTCTTTATTGATGAGCCACCACAAATGTTAGGACATATTTATGCTGAACCAGCCAGTTGTTATGGATATGATGATGGTCTTGCGTGGGTTGAGGTTAGTGGTGGTACACCAGGTTATTCATACCTGTGGCCCAACGGGGCAACAAATGACTCGGTTAATGTTGGTGTTGGTGTGCATGAAGTGACAATAACGGATGCACATAATTGTCGCCTGACGATGGACGTGGAGGTAACTGAACCACCTTTATTGCAAGTCCAGGTTAACGGTGGTGATCGTTGGATATGTCAAACCAACAGTACACAACTCAGCGCTCAGGCTACCGGTGGCACCCCATTTGGTGGAGGTCAATACAACTTTCATTGGCAGGGAACTGATGGAAGTACATATAATGTTCATAATCCCACGGTTAGTCCCGATTCCACTACAACATACACCGTTTATGTTACCGATGCACACGGTTGTTCAAGCGCATCCGGTAATGTGACGGTAAATGTATATCCTGACCTTGTTATTGAAAACGTTTCAACAAGTTATGATTCCGTTTGCCCGGGAGATCCGGCTATTATTGAAGTAGATGCTGGTGGTGGGAACGGAGGTCCCTATACACTTACCCTGCAGAATGGAAACGTGGTGCCTTCTCCCTTTACTGTTTATCCGGAAGAAACCACCAATTACATCATCACATTACATGATGCTTGCGGATCGCCGGTTGCAAAAGATAGCATTGAGATCATTGTTATGCCAAAACCGCCCAATAACTTTGTTGCGGATAAAATGGAAGGTTGCCCGCCACTGGCTGTTAAATTTACTGAACTTAATCCAAATGACAATTATTCCTATTCCTGGAATTTTGGTGATTCGAATTTTGCCAACACTAAAAACCCAACCCATGTGTATGAAAATACAGGTACCTATTCTGTTAGACTCACCGTAACATCGGCGTTTGGATGTAAAAGTAAAAAATTCATCGAAGATATGATATACGTCTATCCCGGGCCAACTGCTAATTTTTACCCTCAGCCTGAACAAGTAAGTATTTTAAACCCACAGGTTAAATTTGTAAATCTATCTGAACACGCTGATTCATCGTTTTGGTTTTTTGGCGACGGAGACTCTTCTCATTTTACTTCTCCCACTCACATATATAAAGGCAAGGGAGAATTTGAAGCCATGCTTGTGGCAGAAACTGATAATGGATGCCGCGATACCGCTGTAAAAACTATCCTTGTACAAGATGAATTTACCTTTTATGTTCCAACGGCTTTTACCCCAAATGGAGATGGTAGAAATGATTTCTTTATGGTGTATGGCCGGGGCATAGATCCCAATGAATTTTCATTGCGTGTTTATGACAGATGGGGTGAGTTGGTGTTTGAAACCGATAAATATAATCCCGATAAACCCATTGAAACAGGATGGGATGGCACCTTGCTTGGCAACCGGTATAAAGGAGATCCGTTGTTGAAAAGCGGTGTATATTACTGGTATTGTAAATTTAAAGATTATACAGGAATATGGCATGAAAAAGAAGGTACCGTAACGCTGATCAGATAGATTGAAGATTTGAAAGACGTTTGAAAAAAGCCGTGTTTTTGCACGGCTTTTTTGCTTTCAGCAGGCCTTATTATATTCGGTTCTGCTGGAACCCGATACCAAGTTGCATTCTAATACCAAGTTGCGTTTAATGGTGTAATATTCAATATTATTATTGATATAATTGACATTTCTAAGGGATTGAATAGCGGTATGAGTGGAAAGAGTGTTTCTATGCCAAACAGAAGGTTGTAGCCAGCTTTCTGTCCATTATACCGGAAATGATGCTTTAATGCCCACAGCCAGGAAACGCGGGCCGGCGAATCGGCTTGAAACTTCCGGCGAATAATGTGATCACCGCTTACTTTTCCCCACCATTCTTCTCATCGCCATTTTTCTCTTCTGCTTCCTTTTTGGCTTGTTCCTTTTCGTATTCTTCTATGGCTTTATCGTTCAGGATATTTTTGTCGATGAGGATGTGATACCATTGAATGATTTTTTTGATATCCCCAATATGTACCCTGTCCTGATCATAATCGGGAAGCACTTTTTCCATAAATGCGATAATATCCTCTTTAGAAGATTTATGACTGATGGCTTTTCCACCATCGTATAATTCATAGATGTTATTTAAAACTTCAACAAGCGATTTTTCTTCGTTTTCTGTGTAAATAGCAATATCTTCAAGCGAACTGATCTGAGATGATGCAAATGCCGGAAATCGTTTACCTGTGTCAAGTGATTCCACAATTATGCTGCTCCGTGCTTGCGAGATCATTTTATACAATCCCGGTTTTCCTCCAATGGCTAAAATTCCTTCCAAATACATGTTTTCTCGTTTTTTAATGATTATATACTAAAGTTTCGGAGGACATTTTTCCGCGTAAATCAATGACTTCATTTTTATAAAGTTGGGTAAAATGCACCTCTTTTTATATTTAATTGCTT